>JAADCW010000032.1 GCA_013154225.1 Chloroflexota bacterium | reverse complement strand
GGCGGTCAATCAAGATTTCAAGGTGCAGTTCGCCCATCCCCGAGACGATGGTCTGGCCGGTTTGTTCATCGGTCCGCACACGGAACGTGGGATCTTCCTCGGCCAGTTTGTGCAGGGCCTGGGCGAGTTTATCCTGGTCGGCTGTGCTCTTGGGCTCAATGGCAATGGAAATCACCGGTTCAGGGAAAGAGATGCTTTCCAACACAATGGGGTTGGCCATGTCGCAAAGGGTGTCGCCGGTGAAGGAATTTTTGAGCCCCAACACAGCGCCAATATCACCCGCGAGCACTTCGGTCACGTCCTCACGGCGGTCAGCATACATCCGCAGAAGGCGGCCAATGCGCTCCCGCTTGCCGCGAGTGGCGTTATACACTTGCGCGCCCTGGGTAATTTTGCCGGAATACACCCGGAAGTAGGCCAGGCGCCCGACGTAGGGGTCGGTCACGATCTTGAAGACCAACGCGCTCAGGGGAGCGTCGTCCCGCGGGGGGCGGGTCACCTCTTCGCCGGTGCGCGGGTCAATGCCCTTGACCTCGGCAATGTCCAGCGGCGAGGGCAGGAAATCCACCACCGCGTCCAGCAAGGGCTGAACGCCCTTGTTTTTCAGCGCGCTGCCGCAATACACCGGGGTCAAGTCGCCCCGAATCACAGCCCGCCGCAGCGCGGCCTTCAATTCCTCAACGGTGATTTCCTCGCCTTCGAGGTATTTGACCGTCAAATCGTCGTCGGTTTCGACGATTTGCTCAATCATCCGTTCCCGCGCGGCTTCGACCTCTTCCCGCAGTTCTGCAGGCACTTCGGTGGTCTTGGGCTCTTTGCCCAAATCATCCACCCAAATAATGGCCTGCTCGGTAAACAGGTCAACCACCCCGCGGAAATCCGCTTCCACGCCAATGGGCACCTGCACGGCCACAGGGTTAGCCCCCAGGCGCTCGCGGATGCTTTCGATGGACCGCTCGTAGGATGCCCCTACCCGGTCCATCTTGTTGACGAAACAAATGCGCGGCACATTGTAGCGGTCGGCCTGGCGCCACACCGTTTCACTTTGGGGTTCCACGCCCTGCACAGCGTCGAAGACCACAATACCACCGTCCAGCACGCGCAAAGAGCGCTGCACTTCCGCGGTGAAGTCAATGTGGCCGGGGGTATCAATGATGTTGATTTGATACCCCTTCCACTCCGCGCTCACCGCGGCAGAGACGATGGTAATCCCACGCTCGCGCTCTTGTTCCATCCAGTCGGTGACGGTGTTACCTTCGTCCACCGAACCGAGGCGGTAGGTCTTACCGGTATAGAACAAGATCCGCTCGGTGGTCGTGGTCTTACCGGCGTCAATGTGGGCAATAATCCCGATATTACGATACTTCTCTAACGGATACTTCCGAGGCATCAGTCACCTATACAATCGCCAGGCACCGCTGGCAGCCGCGCTTAGACGCGGAAGTGCGAGAAGGCGCGGTTGGCTTCGGCCATGCGGTGGGTTTCTTCGCGTTTGCGCACCGCGGCGCCCTGGTTGTTGGCCGCGTCCATCAATTCGGCAGCCAATTTCTCGGCAAAGGATTTCCCCGAGCGCGCCCGGGCAGCGCCGATGAGCCAGCGGCAGGCCAGGGCAAACTGGCGATGCGGGGGCACTTCCATCGGCACCTGATAGGTCGCGCCGCCAACGCGGCGAGGGCGCACTTCCATAATCGGGGAAGCGTTTTTGATGGCCTGTTCAAAAACCTCCAACGGGGCTTTGCCCGTCTTTTCGGCAATAATATCGAAGGCCAAATACACCTGACGCGCGGCCACGCTCTTCTTGCCGCCGCGCATCACGCGGTTGATGAAAGACTGCACTTTCACACTACCGTATTTCGGGTCGGGCGGAATCACCCGACGCTCAGGTCGGTATCGTCGAGGCATAGTTCACTCCACTCCAGGACCAGTCAACAACGGACGGGTCGTCGAATTTACTCTTTCGGCTTGCGAGCGCCGTATTTGGAACGCGCCCGACGGCGGCCTTCCACGCCAGTGGCGTCCAGGGTGCCACGCACGATGTGGTAGCGCACACCAGGAAGGTCTTTCACACGGCCACCGCGCACCAGCACCACCGAGTGCTCCTGCAGGTTATGCCCCTCGCCCGGGATGTAGGCCGTCACCTCGATACCGTTGGTGAGGCGCACACGGGCGATTTTACGGAGCGCGGAGTTCGGTTTTTTCGGCGTCATGGTACGCACTACCGTGCACACACCACGCTTTTGCGGCGCGCCCTTGGGCACGCGAATGCGGCGCTGCTTCATGGAGTTATAGATGTACTGCAAAGCAGGCGCCTTGCTCTTGCTCTTTTTCGGCTTGCGGCCTTTTCGCACTAATTGGTTGATCGTTGGCACTTCTGCCTCCCGAAAAACTATGTTCCGAATCGTTGCGTTGCACTTGCGTAAACGAAGGCCATCATCGTGCGATGGCCTCCACGAATTTCCGGCGTTGCCGGAACGAAGAAACGAACAGGAACCTTACGCAGCAGGGCAGGATTGTACCATGCGCCAAAACGCGCGTCAAGAAATCAGGTCGCGAACGCGCAAAGGGAATCCGTGCCCTGCCACGCGCTATAAATCTTCGCCCAGCCCCAGCAAGCCCACTTTAACCTTGGGCACTTTGGGCTTGCTGGATTCTTTGCCAAAGGTCTCCACACCCTCGGGCGTGATGGCCTCAACAGCCAGGCCCAGGCTCTGGAGTTCTTTGACCAACACCTTAAAGGAAGCCGGCAGACCAGGCTCTTCGATGGGCTCACCCTTGACGATGGCCTCATAGGTCTTGACACGACCCTGGACATCGTCGGATTTCACAGTAAGCATTTCCTGCAGGGTATAAGCCGCGCCGTAGGCTTCCAGAGCCCATACTTCCATTTCGCCGAAGCGCTGACCACCGAATTGGGCTTTACCGCCCAAAGGCTGTTGGGTCACCAGGCTGTAAGGCCCTGTGGAGCGGGCGTGGACTTTATCTTCCACCAGGTGGTGCAGTTTGAGGATGGTCATCACACCCACGGTCACAGGCCGATCGTACGGTTCGCCGGTCAGGCCATCGCGCACGATCTGCTTGCCCAGCGTGGGCACGGGTTGGCCGGTTTCCAGGGAAACCTCCGCGGCTTTGTTGCGCACTTCCTCATCGCTCAGGTCTGCCACGTCGTAGCCCAGGCTCTCCATCCAGAGCCGTAGGCCAGCCAGCACCGCGCGCTCATCCTGGGCTTCGCGCGCTCGCACCGGGATGTGCATATCTTCAAAGGCCAAGATTTTATCCGGGTCGTAGCCCTTTTCCCGCAGCCACTCTCGCAACACCGAGCGGCGGGCATAGACCTCGTCGTCGGCCAGGCGGTAAACATCGTAGCCTTTCTCGCCCAGCCACGATTCCAGATAGAGGGCGCGCACTTCCGCGTCGCTGCGCAGGGTTTCAGGATCGTAGCCCTCTTCCTTCACCCACTGCCAGGCGCGCTCACCAATCTGCTTCCAGGCGTAATCAATCATCCACGCGCGCACCAGTTCGGCTTCCACCTCAGCCTCGGTGGCGCTGTCGAACACAGGCACCACCGCGCGGAAGCCCAACTGCTTGGCCGCCCAACCCAGGTGCACTTCCAGCACCTGGCCGATGTTCATACGGCCGGGCACACCCAGGGGGTTGAGGATGATATCCACCGGCGTGCCATCCTCCAGGAAGGGCATGTCTTCCACGGGCACGACCTTGGAAATCACACCCTTGTTACCGTGGCGGCCTGCGATTTTGTCGCCCGCGGTGATCTTGCGGCGCTGGGCCACGGAAACCCGCACCATCTTTTCCACGCCCGCGGGCAGGTCATGATGGTCTTCGCGAGTGAAGACTTTGACGTCGATCACTGTGCCGCGCTCGCCGTGGGGCATGCGCAGGGAAGTGTCTTTGACGTCGCGGGCTTTTTCGCCGAAGATGGCACGCAGCAGGCGCTCTTCGGGGGTGAGTTCCTTTTCGCCCTTGGGCGTGACTTTGCCCACCAGGATGTCGCCAGGGCCAACCTGGGCGCCAATACGAATGATGCCGTCTTCATCCAGATCCCGAATGGCATCCTCACCCACGTTGGGGATGTCGCGGGTGATTTCTTCCGGCCCCAGGCGGGTGTCACGGGCTTCGGTTTCGTACTTTTCAATGTGCACCGACGAGAAGTAGTCGTCCTGCACCAGACGCTCGGAAATCAGCACCGCGTCCTCGAAGTTGCCACCTTCCCAAGAGAGGAAGGCCACCACCACGTTTTGGCCCAAGGCCAAAACGCCATCTTGGGTTGCCGAGGAGTCGGCCAAAACGTCGCCCTTTTGCACACGCTGGCCCTTGACCACCGCGGGGCGCTGGTCAATGCACGTGCTTTGGTTGGAGCGCTGATAGCGGCGCAGGGGGTATTCGTGCACCGAGCCGTCGTCGCTCTGCACGGTGACATATTCCCCGGTCACTGCGATAACTTCGCCGTCTTCTTCCGCAATCACCAACTGACCGGAATCCTTCGCGGCGTGGGCTTCCATACCCGTGGAAACCAGGGGCACCTCAGGCCGCATCAGGGGCACGGCTTGCGCCTGCATGTTGGAGCCCATCAACGCGCGGCTGGCGTCGTCGTGTTCCAGGAAGGGAATCATGGCCGCGCTCATACCCACCAGCTGCTGGGGGGCAACGTCCATGTAGGTGATGTTGTCAGGGCTGGTGAACTGGAAGCCCGAATGGTAGCGGCAGACAATGTCGTCGGCGGTAAATTCGTTGTATTCGTTGAGGGGCGCGTTGGCCTGGGCGATGTAGTGGTTGTCGTCCACATCCGCGGTCAGGTAGTCCACATCGTCGGAAACGAAGGGCTCTACCGCGATTTCGGTTTCGCCCAAACGCTCGGCCAGTTCCCGCGCCTGGGTCTTGTTCAGGCGAGTGCCGGCCTCAAAGAGCACTTCGCCGGTGTCGGGGTCTTTGACGTCTTCCCGCAGTTTGCGGTTGACCATGTAGGGGCTGTTCGCGGGCAGACGGTTGTACACCCGGCGGTAAGGCGATTCAATGAAACCAAACTCATTGACCCGCGCATACGTGGCCAAGCGGCCAATCAGGCCGATGTTGGGACCTTCAGGGGTCTCAATGGGGCAGATGCGACCATAGTGGGAGTGGTGGACGTCACGGACGTCGAAGCCCGCGCGCTCACGGCGCAAACCACCAGGCCCCAAAGCCGAGAGGGTGCGCTTGTGGCGCAATTCTGCCAGCGGGTTGGTCTGGTCCATGAATTGGGAAAGCTGGCTGGAGCCGAAGAATTCCCGCAAAGCAGCCACCACTGGGCGGATGTTGATCAGGCTGGCAGGGGTCACCTGCTCCTGATCGCGGATAGACATCCGCTCTTTGATCACCCGCTCCATGCGGCGCAGGCCAATGCGGAGTTTGTTTTGTACCAACTCGCCCACGGTTTTCACCCGGCGGTTGCCCAGGTGGTCCATGTCGTCGGGCTGATCTTCGCCGTTGTTGATGGCAATCATCCGCCGGATGAGGCGCACGATGTCCCACTTGGTCAGCGAGCGGTGGCTCAAGGGGACGATTTCGTGCAGGTCCAGTTTCTGGTTCATCTTATAACGCCCGACCCGCGCCAGGTCGTAGTAGCGCTGGTTGAAGAGTTGCGTTTCCAGGAACTCGCGGGCGTTTTCCAGGGTTGCGGGGTCACCAGGGCGCACGCGCTTGAAGAACTCAATCAGCGCCTGCTCGGCAATGGGCATTGTGCCCGACGTATCCCACTCCGGTTCCTGCCGCAGGGTCGAGGCAATGAACATCCGGTCGGGGTTGGTATCCACGTCGGAGAACAGGGAAAGGATTTCCTCGTCCGTCCCTTCTTTGACGGGCGAGTCTTCCAAACCATCGTCCACTGCGGCCAAAGCACGCAGCAAAATGGTCACAGGCACGGTGCGGCGGCGGTTGAACTTGAGGATGAGGTAATCACTCTTGCGGGTTTCAAACTCCATCCACACGCCCCGATCGGGGATGAGTTTGGACTTAGCCAAAGGCCGCCCCGTGGCGCGGTCAATGGGCGCCTCGAAATACACACCCGGCGAGCGGATGAGCTGAGAAACCACCACGCGCTCGGTGCCATTAATAATGAAAGTGCCTTTGGAAGTCATCCAGGGGAAATCCCCCAGGAAAATGTCCTGCTTGACCGGTTCCGGCACCTCAGGCCCAGCGAGCAACACCGAAACCCACAGCGGCCGCGCGTAGGTCAGGTCGCGTTCGACGCATTCCTCGACCGTATGCTTGGGCTCGCCAAACCAATAGCGCAAGCCCCACTGCTTGGCTTCGGGCGTGCGGCTGGGGAAGTAGAGCCGCATTCCTTTATTGTAGGATTCAATGGGGGTAATTTCATCGAACAGGTCGGCCAATCGTTCGGTCACCAACCGCTCAAAAGAGTTCAGTTGGATCTCGATAAGATTGGGCAAGGGCAACTTGACATCAATTCGGGCATAGGACTTGGTGGGCAGTACCGCCATGCGCATACTCTCCTGCAAGATAAAAATCGTCGCGTCGTTTTCCCCTTGTGCCGGATTTTCCGGGCCTGAATTAAGACACAAAGCGAAAGCATATTATAAGCGAAAGGGCTGTGGGGCACAAGGTAAAGGCACGCGTTTGCCTCAAATCCATCTCCCCAGCCGCACACGCGGCCGGGCAAGAGGATGGTACAATCCAAACATGACCACCCAAACGACTTGCACACCTGCACGCTGGCCTCGCTGGGGCTGGGCAGGGCTGGCGCTCATCGCCATAGCCTGGCCGATCAACTGGTTTTGGCCTGGGTTGAGAACCCACATTGCCTTCTTCCCCCTCTGGCTGGGCTACGCGCTCACCGTGGACGCGCTCACCTACCGCCGCTGTGGGCATTCTCTGCTCAGCCGCTCCCCCAAGCGCTACGCGATGCTGTTCGTAATCTCCGCGCCCGCGTGGTGGCTGTTTGAAGCCCTCAACCTTCGCACGCAAAACTGGCATTATTTGGGGCGCGAACATTTTTCCAACCTGACTTACGGCGTGTTGGCCACGCTGAGTTTCTCTACCGTCATGCCTGCGGTGTTTGGCACAGCCCAACTGGTGCGCACGTTCGCGCCTTTCAACCGCCCCTTGCGCGGCCCGGTTGTGCGCCCCACCCGCAAGACGCTCATCACAGCTTTCCTGGCTGGTTGGCTCATGCTGGCGTTCATGCTGGCCTTCCCTCGCTATGGGTTCCCCTTCCTTTGGCTTTCCCTCTATTTTCTGCTGGAACCCCTCAACGCGTGGCTTGGCCGACGCACCTTACTGGAATGGACGCGCAACGGCGATTGGCAACCGATATACACCCTCTGGGTGGGCGTGCTCATTACCGCCTTTTTCTGGGAAATGTGGAATTACTTTTCCTACCCCAAATGGGTTTACACCGTGCCTTTCGTTGGTTTCTGGCACATTTTTGAAATGCCGCTGTTGGGCTATGGGGGCTATCTTCCTTTTGCCTTGGAACTCTTTGCGCTGTATCACTTTGTCATCGGCCTTTTCGGGCACCCCCGCGACACCTACCTCACCGATGCCGTCGCGGCCTCACAGCCGCAAGCCGACTAAGAAACGTCTATCCGTTTTTTCGGCAGACCCTAACCCTCAACCAGGCGCTGTAAAAGCGCCTTTTCTTCTTCTGGGGAACCCACTTCACCATCTAACCAGGCCGCGCGCAGGGTTTGCAAGATCTGCTTATAGCGCGGCCCAGGCGGCACGCCCAGGGCGCGCAAATCGTGGCCAGTGGTGTGCGGGCGCACATGCCGCCACTTGGCGGCATAGCGCTGCAAGCGGTCCTGCAAATTCCCCTCTTCTGCAACCAGGGCAAGCGCGTAAACCGAAGCCAGGGGATAAACCTCAACCTGGAAGGTAAACGCGCTGGGCCTGGCTTGCGCCAACTCAGCACGGCGGGCATACAAAGCCGCCGCGCCGCGCACGATTTCCGTCACCGCCTTTGGGAAGCCCAACCGCCCGGCTACGGCTTCAACCTCGCTCTCCGACAAATCCATCCACCACAAGGCATAAGCCAACACGCGACGGAGCGGCGCATTGCGCACCCTGGGGGGCAAATCATCCCACGGTGCAGGGGGCGGCCAAGGGGCCTGTTGCAACCGCCGCAGGCGGGCTTCCGCAGCCTCGTCCCAGTGCAGGGCAGGGTGGATGACCGCCAACAGCCCCAACTCGGCCAACCGCGCCAGCATGGCCGCGGCCCGCGGTTCGTCCAGCATAGCATCCAATTCATGACGAATGCGATCGCCTGAAACCTTGGCCAGCAATTCCCGCGCTTCCAGAAGCAACTGCAAAGTGCGCGGTTCAATCTGGAACCCAAACCGTTGTTCAAAGCGCACAGCCCTCAGCATGCGGGTGGGGTCATCCACAAACGAAAGGGAATGCAACACCCGAATCACGCCGTGCCGTAAATCATCCAGGCCGCCCCAATAATCGTGCAGTTCCCCATAGTGGCGGCCATCCAACCGCAGGGCCAGGGTGTTGATGGTGAAATCCCGCCGGTGCAAGTCCAGTTTGATGCTGCCGTGGGCTACGGTGGGCAAAGCAGTGGGGCGGGTGTAAAACTCGGTGCGTGCGGTAACCAAATCCAGGCTTTCGGGCAGGTCGTCGGGGTTGAGCCTGCCCGCGGCGGGGACAAATGAAGCCAGCCGCTGGGCCAACTTCTCCCGAATGGCCGCGATCTGCCACTTGGCCGTGCCAAATTTGCGGTGGGCGATGACGCGACCGCCGTACTTTTTACGCAAGGCATGGGCCAGGGCGATTGCGTTGCCTTCCACCACCAGGTCGAAATCCAAACTGGGGCGCTCCAGCAAAAGATCGCGCACAAAGCCGCCCACAATGTAAAGGGCCTGGCCTTGGGCTTCGGCTTCCGCGGCCACAGCCTTGAGCAAGGCCAAGCGTGC
>JAADCW010000033.1 GCA_013154225.1 Chloroflexota bacterium | reverse complement strand
AAACTGAACGACAAAATTGAGCACCACCAAAGCCATGCCCAGCATAACCAGCAAACCCTTGCGACGGGCGAAAAATTCCGAAACTTGATCTAAAAAACGGTTGAAGGCATCCATAGCCCCTCCTCCACCTACGCGTCCGTCCCTGCGGTGCGGCCCTCTTCCCGAATCATAAAAGGCGCATAACGCGCGACCAAACGTCCAGGAAGCCGGCCACGAATGCGCACGCCGCCGCGGTGATGCTGGACTTCTTCCACCTGCCCCATCTCATGGAAAAGGGCGATCAGCCCGCCCTGCTCATAGGGCAAATCCACCACCACGGGTTCATACGAAGCGTAAAGTTTGTCTGACACCGCCTGGAGCAATTCGGGAATACCCTGCCCTGTCAACGCGGAAATGGCCACCGCGTTGGGGAACGCCTCCAGCGCGGCCTGGGCCCGGTCGGGGTCATCGAGCAAATCAATTTTGTTGAGCACGGTCAGAATGGGAATGTGGTCTGCGCCAATTTCCCGCAGGGTTTGCAAAACGGCCTCAGCCTGGGCCGACGCGTGGGGATGGGTAATGTCAATGACGTGCAAAAGCAAATCCGCTTCGGTGATTTCTTCCAACGTTGCCCGAAACGCGGCCACCAACGAGGTGGGGAGTTTTTGAATGAAACCAACGGTATCGGTAAACAGCGCCAAATGGCCGCCCGGAAGTTCAACCCGCCGCGTGGTGGGGTCCAGTGTTGCGAAGAGCTGGTCGGCCACGTACACATCGGCGTTGGTAAGGCGGTTGAGTAAGGTAGATTTCCCCGCGTTGGTGTAGCCCACCAGCGCGACCACAGGCAAGCGGTTCTTCCGCCGTCGGGCGCGGTAACGCTGGCGATGGGCGCGCACCTTATCCAACTCCTTGCGCAAATGTGCCATGCGGCGGCGGATGTCACGGCGGTCCACTTCCAACTGACGCTCACCCGGCCCCCGCAAACCCACGCCGCCCATGCGGCCAGCGCGGCCACCACCGCCGCCCGTCTGCCGCGCCAGGTGGGTCCAGGCGCGGGTCAGACGGGGCAGGCGGTATTCATATTGCGCCAATTCAACCTGCAAGGCACCTTCTCGGGTGTGCGCGTGCTGGGCAAAAATATCCAAAATCAACGCGGTGCGGTCCAAAACCCGCACGTTTTCGCCAAAAAAGGCCTCCAGTTCGCGCAGATGCCGCGGAGAAAGCTCGTCGTCAAAGATCACCACATCGGCCTGGGTTTCTTCGACCAAGGCTTTGATCTCTTCCAATTTGCCTGGGCCGACAAACGTTTTGGGATAAGGCCGATCCAAGCGCTGGGTGGCCTCGCCGACCACCTCCAAACCCGCGGTTTCAGCCAAACGCGCCAGCTCTGCCAAAGACTCTTCCAAAGGCAAAAGTTGGGGCTTCCCGCGCAGGGAGACCCCAACCAAAAAAGCACGTTCTTTAGGTGCCTGCGTCGGACGACTCACTTTTTCAGCCATTTCACCAATCGGTCCATGGCCTCCTGCATTTTGGCCGTGTCTGTGCCCAAGGAAACCCGCACAAACCCTTCACCGTGGGGGCCAAACACCGCCCCAGGGGTCATGCTGACCCCGGCCTCTTCTAAGGCACGGGTGCAGAAGACCTTGCTGTCGGTTTCCCCTTCGGGAAGCGGATACCACACATAGAGGGAAGCCTTGGGTGTTTCCACGGGAATGCCTGCTTCCCGCAGGGCATTGACCACAATATCGCGGCGCTGCTTGTAAATGGCATTGCGCTCTTCGACCCAAGGCCAAATGCGCTCGTCGGTCATGGCTACAATGCCGCCCTGGAGCACGGGCAGGAACTGCGATGTGTCCACCTGGCTCTTGTACACATGCACTGCCCGCACCACGTCGGGGTTACCGACCATCATCCCCAGGCGCCAACCTGCCATGTTGAACGCCTTGGAAAGCGAGTTGAATTCCACCGCAACCTCTTTCGCACCGGGGACTTCCAGCAAACTGGGGGCTTCGTAGCCGTCAAAGGTCACGTCCACGTAAGGCGCGTCATGGGCAATCAGGATGTCGTGCTTGCGGGCAAAGGCCACGGCTTCCTCAAAGAAGGAAAGAGGCGCCACCGCGCTGGTGGGATTGTTGGGGTAATTCAGCCACATGATCTTCGCGCGGCGAAGCACATCGTCGGGGATGGCTTCCAAATCGGGCAGGAAGTCGTTTTCCGGCAACAGCGGCATGAAGTAAGGCTCGCCGCCCGCCAAAAGCGTGCCCGCGCGATAAGTGGGATAGCCAGGATCAGGGATCAACACGATATCGCCGGGGTTGACCCAGGCCTGAGCGAGGTGGAAAAGCCCCTCTTTGGACCCAATCAGGCCCAGCACTTCTGTGGAAGGGTCCACCGAGACGTTGAAGCGGTGCTGATAGTAATCGGCCACGGCCTGCTTGTATTCAGGCGTGCCGCCGTAGGTGGTGTAACTGTGCGTATCTGGCCGGCGGGCGCTTTCGACCAGAGCATCAATCACAAAATCCGGGGGCGGCATATCGGGCGCACCAATATCAATGCGGATAATGTCCTTCCCTTGAGCACGCAAGGCGGCAATCTTCTTGCCCAGTTCAGCAAAGAAATAGGCTCCAAAGTTTGCGAGGCGATCGGCTGGCTTCATGGTTGCTCTCCTTTCTTGATGTAGGCTGCCAATTTGGCAAAAAGCGAACCCTTCTCGGCATCCGGTTGCTCCTCTCGGAGAGGCAACAGCACGTGGAAAGTCGAGCCAGGGCATTTCTCCTCGTCGTATCCTGGAGATTCCACCCAAATGGAACCGCCGTGAGCCTCCACGATGCCCTTTGCGATGGGCAACCCCAGCCCTGGGCCGCCCCCTTTGAAGCGCGTTTTTCCGCTGGAGTGTGTCCGCGGATCACCCACGCGGCCAAATTTATCAAAGATACGTTGTTGATCTTCAGGTGCGATCCCAATGCCTGTGTCGGAAACCCGCACCTCAATGAATCCCGGCAACAAGCGGCCATCAATGGTGATTTTGCCGCCGTCGGGCGTGTATTTGATGGCGTTGGTCAGCAAATTGCGGAACACCTGCCGCAGGCGTTCCAAATCACCGAAAATCATCCGCTCACTGCCGGGGAAACGGTGAATTTTCAAGGTAAGATGCCGTTCTTCCAGCACAGGCGCCAGTTCGTCGGCCAGCGCCCTGAAAATCTGCCCAAGCCAAACTGGCTGATAGGCCAGTTTGAGCATGTTGTTGTCAATCAGCGACACATCGGTCAGGTCATCAACAATTTCGCGGATCCGTTCGCTGCCGCGGAAGATGCCCTCTAACATGGGCGCAATTTGGCTCTTGAGTTGCGGATCAATGGGCTCCAGTGCGTCGCGGAGCATGGCCGCATAGCCTTCAATGAGGGTCAACGGCGTTTTGAGCTCGTGCGCGGCAACGGAAATAAAATCGGATTTGGACTTATCCAGCCGTTCCAATTCCCGCTGGATGCGCTCCAACTCTGCGACCGTGTGGTCTAAGCGGGCCCGCATTTCCTGGTTGGCCGCGTATTCCATCATGTGGAACCAGTACGGCCGCAGGGCTTCCATCAACTGCAGGGCTTCAGCCTCGGTCAATCGGGCCCTGGCCACATCCAGCATGGTGTCCAGCAAGGCTTGCAGTGCGCCGATGATGGTGATGTCTTCGCTGTTGAGGTCGGTGACCGTCTGCGACCAGACCCAAAGATAAAGTATGGAATCCAGCCAGGTGGGGTCTTCCGTTTCCACGCTTTGGAGCAAAAGTTCATAAAAGCGCTCCAACTGCGGGCGCAGACTCTGGCGGGTCGTATCACCCTGCGCCAAAGCGTCGGAAGCGGCCTCCAGCCAGTCAGGATATAAATCTTTGAGGGTCTGCACAACGTTCATAGTGGGTATAAGTTTACGATAGGTTTTTGGATTTGCCAAGTCGTGGCACGCTATTCTCTTGACGTGAAGTCATCTCCGCCTGGGAAGAAGCGCGCCTTCCTTAAAAATAAAATCCGTTTGCTTAAAAAGCGTTTTTTGGCCCCTTTGCCAGCCTTTTTGCCAGCGCCAAAAGACCTTATTCGGCCTAACTTTCGGATGATTCGGCAAATTGCACCTGCAACCGATCGCCCTGGTAGGTATAGCGTGCGGCAAAAGGCGGCATCTCAGGGCGCATGGACAACACCTTTGGAAGCAGGATGTACAAATCCTCCACCAGAGGTAGTGAAGCGATCTCATGCTGCGGCACCCAGGTCAGCGTACCCTCTGAGGACGGGCGGAGCTGCGCATTCGGATCCTCAGGCTCTCCGCGGAACACGAACAGCAACACGCCCACGTCGGGCGAAGCATCAATCGTCACCGTGCCGCACAGCCACAACGAAGCCGCTTTGAGGCCGGTTTCCTCTTGAAGTTCGCGATGAGCCGCGGAAAGCACGTCCTCGCCCCGTTCCACGTGCCCCCCTACGCCGTTATAGAGGTTGGCCCACAGGCGCTTGTGCGCCGCGCCTTTGATCAGCAACACTTCCTCGCCCCGAGTAAGGAAAATCAGCGTCCGGGGCACGACCACATAACGTTCGCGATTGGCTTTTTGATCTTGGGCAGGCATTCCTTTGCTCCGTAGCGGTTGCGAGAATGAGGCGTAAATTGTGACCTAAAGCACAAATACATTTTAGCGCCCCTTGCGACAAAAAGCAATTTCAGGTAAGATAAAAGCGCTCATTCGGCCCCTCTCGCATGGGAGGGGAGACATTCTGCCTCAATCAAGGAGGAGAAAGATGCGTAAGTCTCGAACGCTGTATGTGGTGCTGGCCTTGCTTGTGCTGGCAGCAACCGTGCTGGCAGCCTGCAGCAAGAGCACACCGACCCCCGCGCCCACCGAGGCGCCGACCGAAGCCCAGGTTACTGAGGCTCCGGCCACGGAAGCGCCCACCGAGGCGCCGACCGAGGCCCCCACGGCTGCCTTAGGGACGGAGGAAAACCCCATCATCTGGGTGCTCACCCCTTCGCAGGACACCCAAAAAGTGCTGGCCGGGGCTGAGCCCATCGCCCAATACGTTGAAGAGAAAACCGGCCTGGTCATCAAACCCGTCATCCCGACCGACTACTCGGCTCAGATCGAAGCCATGTGCAGCGGCGAAGCCCAAATGGGCGCGCTCAACACGTTTGGCTATGTCCGGGCGCACGAAAAGGGCTGCGCGGATGTCGCGTTGGCTTCTGTGCGCTACGGCTCCACTTCCTACGCCGGGCAAATCATCACCCAGGCTGATTCGGGCATCAAAGAACTCAAAGACCTGGTCGGCAAGACCTTCTGCCGCCCTGACCCCGAATCCACCTCGGGTTGGGTAATGCCCAAGTTGATGATGCTTGGCGCTGGCATTGATCCTGACAAAGACCTGGCCCGCATCGTGGACACCGGCGGGCACGACGCCACCGTGCTCGCAGTGTACAACGGCGACTGCGACGCTGGCGCCACCTTCCAGGATGCTCGCGTCCTGGTGGCCAAAGACTACCCCGACGTCAACGACAAGGTGGTGGTCATTGCCACTTCCCCGCCCATCCCCAACGACAACATCTCCTTCCGGCCTGACTTCCCACAGGATCTGCGCGAGCAGATCGTGAACGCCCTTCTGACCCTCAACGACACCGACGAGGGCAAAGCCATGCTCAAGGGTCTGTTCTCCTGGCAGGGTCTCGAGCCCGTGGATGACACCTTCTACGATGGCTTCCGCCAGGCGCTCGAAGCCGCCGGGATGAGCATCGAAGACCTGAACAAATAACCGCTCTACATCGTGGGCGAGGGGAGTTCGCTTCCCTCGCCCATTTTTTGTTTATTAAGGAGCCTTCAGGCATCCATTGCGAGGGACTCATGCTGATTGTCGAAAATCTCACCAAGGTCTATGAAGACGGCACCGTCGCACTGAAAAACGTCAGTTTCACCGTAGATGACGGTGAGTTTCTGGTCATCATCGGCCTGAGCGGGTCGGGCAAATCCACGCTTCTGCGGTGCATCAACCGCCTGATCGAGCCCACCGAAGGGCGCATTTTGTGGAACGGCGTGGACATCACCCAGGCCAGCGATGCGGAAATGCGCCGTATTCGCCGCGAGATTGGGATGATTTTCCAACATTTCAACCTGGTTGATCGCTCGTCAGTGCTGACCAACGTCCTCACAGGCCGCCTGGGCTACTTGCCCTCATGGTGGAGTTTGATCAACTACTTCCCCCAAAGCGAAAAACGGCGAGCCATGAAAGCCCTGGAACGCGTCGGCATTGCAGACAAAGCCCATAACCGTGCCGACGCGCTCAGCGGTGGTCAGAAACAGCGCGTTGGGATTGCCCGCGCCCTCATGCAAGAACCGAAAATGATCCTGGCCGATGAGCCCGTAGCCAGCCTGGATCCGGTGCTGGCTCATTCCATCTTGGGCTATTTGGAAAAACTCAACCAGGAGCAAAACATCACCGTGCTCTGCAGCCTGCACTACCTGGACCTGGTGCAGCGCTACGCCACCAAAGTCATTGGCCTTCGCGACGGCGAGCTGGTGTATCAAGGCACGGGTGAAGACATCCGCAACATTACCGACGCGGAGTTCAAACACATCTACGGCCAGGAAGCCCAACGGCTCAGCGTGGGCGGCTGACCCCATTCTGTACTTGCAAAGGAGTCACCGTGACCGAAACAACTCCCCGCAAACCTGCATGGCTCCAGGCCCTGCTTTCGCTGTTGGTGCCCGGCCTGGGGCAAGTGGTCGGCGGCGCCATCAGCCGCGGGATCTACATTTTCCTGAGCGTGACCGTGCTCAGCGGGCTGGCCATTTTTGCCGCGGCCCAGCGCCCCCGTTATCCCGATTACACCCTGAGTTATCACGCATATTTGCGTTTCATGGCCGAATCCGCGGCGCTTTTGCTCTTCCTGCTGGCCATCTATTGGCTGCTCAAGCGCTACGTGCTCAAAGGCGAGTTTGCCACCAACGTCGCGCCTGCTGCCTTTACGGCGCTTACCGCAGTGGTGCTGGGCATTGCCGCGCCGGCCATGATCGACACCGTTTTGGCGCCCGAAGAGCAGAAAAAGCTCTACGCATTCACAGCCCTGCTCACGGCTTTTGTGGTCGTGGCTATTTGGGCCTGGAATGTCATTGACGCGGCCCGCCTTCAGCGGGGCCAACGCGCGCCCAGCATGAGCACGTTTTACCTGCTGGTCATCGTTGGCACGCTGATTTTGGGCGCGCGCATTGTGCAAATCAATCCTGAAAAAGCCATTCGGGAATACAAAGACACCGGCGTCATCCTCAGCCGGATTGTCTGGCCCTGGCGGGTGGCCTTTGACTACACCGAATCGCAATTGGTGGCCGAAGCCAAAGTGCAGGCGCCGTGCCCGCCCGGCTCCACCCCACCGCCGGAAAACAAACCCAAAGAAGGCGAACCCTGGATCGTGGTTACGCCAACATGTGGCGATTTGAGTACCCGCGACAACAAGGGCAAACTCACTTACGGCACCCTGTTGACCATTCGCGGGGGCGGCTTTGTGCCCAATAAACCCGTCCACATCGAGTGGGAAAACCCCATCGGTAACGCGTTCACCCCGCGAGGGGTTGGCCCTACCGATATTGAAGTTGGCCCCGATGGCACTTTTACCACCCAGCTCTACATCCCCGACGTCACCATCCCCAGCCTGGCGCAGGGGCCACAAATTCACACCCTGCGGGTAATCCAGCGCGGCACATCCAAATTTACCGGCAAATTGAGCCAGGAAATGAAGTTGGCGCTTCAGGCCATGTTGGAGAGTATCATGATGGGCCTGATGGCTACCGCGGTAGGCATCGTGCTCAGTGTGCCGCTGTCGTTCCTGGCCGCGCGCAACCTGATGAATGCCATCCACACCACCACCCAAGGTTTTGTGGGCGGTGTCATTGGGCTGGTCGGAGGCGCATATCTCGGAAAGCGCTTAGGCGCCCTTATCACGCCCCTGTTTGGCGGGCTTGAAAAGGCGCCTGTGCTCACGTTTATCACCTATGTGGTGCTCGTTGTCGGCGGTGCGCTGCTTGCCTACCGATTGCTCAGCCGTGCGCTGGACGCCATTGCCGAGCGCCTGCCAGCCAAGGTTTCCCTGGCCATCGGTGTGTTGGGCATGGCCATCATCGGCGCGGGCGTAGGCTACGCGCTGGGCGTCGGTTATGCCCACGGCATTTTGGGCATCACCCGCGGGGCCGAGGAAGCCCTCCAGGCCGCGCCGCATACTGGCTTGCTGGGTGCGGCCATCATGGCGGTCTTGGGCGCTTATTGGGCCCTCCGCCTGGGCACGGGAAGCAGCATTCCCATTGGCCGGATGATCTACACTGCCGTGCGCCTGGCGCTTAACATCGGTCGTTCCATCGAGCCCTTGATTTGGGCCATCATGGGCGTGATTTGGGTCGGGCCTGGCCCCTTTGCCGGCTTCATCGCCCTCACCATCCACTCCGTGGCCGCGCTGGGCAAACTCTACTCCGAAGCCATCGAAAGCATTGACCCTGGCCCCATCGAAGCCCTCCATGCAACAGGCGCAACCCGCTTGCAGACCATCGTTTACGCGGTGGTGCCGCAGGTGATGCCGCCGTTCACGGCCTTTACCCTCTACCGCTGGGACATCAACGTCCGCATGTCCACCATCATCGGTTTGGTGGGCGGCGGCGGTATCGGCTTCCTGCTCATCCAATGGATTCACCAATTCCAATACGAGCAAGCGGGTCTGGCCGTGTGGCTCATCACTATCACCGTAGCCACGCTGGACTTCATCAGCGCCAGCATCCGCGAAAAGATGGTCTAAGAATTGCGAAATGAAGGTGCGAAGATGGACAAGCGCACCGTATGAAGCCCGCACGTCAACGCAAATCAAAAACCAACGCCCTTCGTTGTGAAGGGCGTTGGTTTTTATGGCCCTTGTTCCTCCACCGATGACACCAATTTTCACCGAAAAGAA
>JAADCW010000096.1 GCA_013154225.1 Chloroflexota bacterium | reverse complement strand
TGCTCGGATATGGCGCGGCGGGTGACCGGTGAGGTGTTGTATGTGGATGCGGGGTATAATGTGATGGGTTTCCCCGACCCGGATGCGTTGGAAAATCTTATTGAGAAGGTGGCTAAACCGTGAGCATGTTTCGTCGTGGTGAGCGTCGCGTGCCCCCTGAAACGCCGGCCAGCGTACCTGCAGCCGTGGCCGCGGCCCCCATTGGACGGGTGACCTCGGTGTTGGGGCCTGAAATTCAATGGCAGGGCCGTTTGACAGGCCGCGGTGGGGTGCGCATCGAAGGCGCGTTTGAGGGCACCATCGCATTGGACGGCCTGCTGGTGATTGCCGAAAGCGGGCGGGTGACGTGCGAGCACGTCAGAGCAAAATCGGTGGTGGTGGCTGGTGTGCTCAAGGGCAACATCACCGCTGCCCGGGTAGAAATTCGGAAGACCGGTCGCGTTTGGGGCGATGTGGTCACGACGTCGTTTGCCACGGAAGAAGGCGCTTTTTTGCGAGGACAGATTCGGATGGAAGAGCGCCTGCCTGAGATCGCCTCGCTGGAACAACCGCCAGCCGAAGGCGAAACCGCGCCCCAGCCCGCCGAGGAAGGCGCAGAGGAGGCGGTAGCAAAGGCTTCAGAGGAAGTCCCAGCCCCTGTAACTTCTGAAGGCGAAGGCAGTCCCGAGTCTCTCGCGTCTGCTTCTGTCCCCCAAGAAGCCACCCCTGCACCCCCTTCGGAAGAGGCAGAAGCCCCTCAAGAAGCCCCCGAAGAAGGCTGACGGGGCTCGCGGCAGCACCACGAATTGCAAATGCAACCCCTCTCCGTGCGGAGAGGGGTTTTGGGTTGGGAAACTTTGGGTTGTAATGGAGAAGCGCAATCTGGCTCGGGTAAGCGTGCCGGGCGGAGCGACCAACGGGAGCGAAATCAAAGCACGCAACGCCGTCAGAGATCTTATCCAAAACTGGCTACCTGACACAAAAGTTGCGCAACGCCTGGAAATCCTGTACAACGGGTTTGCGTGAGATGTTACGCAGGTTACAGGCCCTCCAGATCAACAATAGCGGGCGACTTTCTCCCCTCTCCCAAAGGGAGAGGGGACGGGGGTGAGGGCGAAAAAACCCAAAATAAACCATTTTGCCCTCACCTCTCCCGCCCCCTCCTCTCCCTCAGGGCGAGGAGGGGCACCTGCGTGCCTCAAAATCAAACAGCCTGGCAATAACACTAATTTGTGTCAGGTAATCAGATCCAAAACTCAGATTGTCGGAACGGCGCAAAGGCTGTCAGTGGTACAATCTTTCCCATGAAACGATGGCACTTCGTCCTTGGTTTGTTGATTAGCGCGGGGTTTCTCTACCTCGCGCTCAAAGGTATGCAGTTGGAGGCCTTTTGGGAGGCCCTCAAACATGCCAATTACTGGTGGCTTCTGCCAGGCATCGCGGTTTATTTTGTGGCCGTGTGGGTGCGCGCGTGGCGGTGGCATTACCTGATTCGCCCTTTGAAGCCTGTGCCCACGCGCACCATGTTCCGCCTGGTGTCCATTGGCTACATGGGCAACAACATTTACCCCGCACGCGCGGGGGAAGTGCTGCGGGCGGTGTTGCTCAAGCGCCATGAAGGTGTTTCGGTTTCCGCGGCTTTGAGCACCATCCTGGTAGAGCGGGTGTATGACGGCGTAATCATGCTCTCTTTTGTGTTCCTCAACCTGCCTGAACTGGCGCGGCTGAAGGCCGATTCCGGGCTGGTGGGGAGCATTCAAACGTTGGCCATTGGCGGCGCGGTGGCCTTTTTGGGCGCTTTGGCCGCGTTCCTTTTGGCTGCTATGTTCCCCGAAAAGGCCGAAGCTGTATTGGTGTGGAGCATGCGCTTTGTGCCGCGGCGCTTCCGTGAGCCGGTGCTTTCGGTGGGGCGCAAGTTCCTCTCCGGGTTGGAAGCCCTGCGTTCCCCCAAAGAGGCTTTGATGGTGTTTTTGACCTCATTGGTGATTTGGCTGTTGGAAACCAGCAAATATTGGTTTGTGATGCACGCTTTTCCCTTTGAGGTCAGTTTTTTTACTTTGATGCTGATGAACGGCGTGGTCAATCTGGCCACCACATTGCCTTCGGCGCCGGGCTATGTGGGCACGTTTGATACCCCAGGAATCGCCGTGCTCACCGCCTATGGGGTGGAAAAAAGCCTGGCCGCGGGCTATACTTTGGTGTTGCACGTGGCTTTGTGGCTTCCCATTACCCTGGTTGGGGCTTATTTCCTGGCCCAGGAAGGTATCAAGCCCGCGGAATTGGAAGCCCAAATGGAAACCGAAGATGCTTCGTCCTGACCGCTTCTGCATTCCACCCGTGGAGATGTGGCCTTGTTTGAACTGACTTTTTTGGGAACTTCGGCTTCGGCCCCCTCGGTGCATCGTGGACTTTCAGCCCACGTGATCCAACACAATGAGCACCGGTTCTTGCTGGACTGCGGCGAAGGCACCCAGCGCCAGATTTTGCGCGCCGGTGTGGGTTTCAAACGCCTCAATCGCATTTTGATTACCCACGGCCATTTGGACCATATTTTGGGGTTGGCCGGCCTGCTTTCCACCTTTATGCGCTGGGAAGCCATCGAGCGGCTGGAAATTTATGCGGGCGCGTGGGCGTTGGAACGCATCCGCACCCTGCTGTTTGACGTTGTGCTTGGTGACCACCGCCCGGAGATGGAACTTCTTTTGCATCGGGTCACGCCTGGTTTGGTGTTTGAGGCCACAGATTTTACGGTCAGCGCGTTCCCGGTGTGGCATCGGGGGCCAGATTGCTACGGGTATGTGTTTGAAGAGAAGGCGCGGCGGCCATTTTTGCCCGAAAAGGCTGAAGCGTTGGGCATTCCCCCTGGGCCGTGGCGGCGGGAGTTGGTGGAGGGTCATACGGTGACCCTGCCCGATGGCCGGATTGTCCATCCCGATGAGGTTTTAGGCCCCCCGCGGCGTGGGGTGCGCTATGTCCACATTGGCGACGTGGGGCGCACTGCTGAGTTGGTGGAGGTGTGTCGGGGCGCGGATGCGTTGGTGGTGGAAGCCACTTATCTGGAGGAGGAAGCCGATCTCGCGCGCCGTTTTGCGCACCTTACAGCACGGCAGGCCGCGACGCTGGCTGCTGAGGCTGGCGTGGGCCAATTGATTTTGACCCATCTCTCTCGGCGCTATCGTGAGCAGGATGTTTTGCGTGAGGCGCGTGAGGTGTTCCCCAACACCGTGGTTGCCCGTGATTTTGATTACTTCCAGATCCGTCGCGGCGAGGTGGTGCTGGAGCGGCCGCAGAAGCGCCGCGGCGGGTGATGTGGTTCCTGCGAGGTAGGGTGTGATGTTTGCCGTTGCTTTGTCCCTTGCTCAGACTGCAACCCCGCCGCCACCAACGGCGAGTGCGGTGCCCCAAAACACAGCGCCCCTCACTGTGCTGCCTTTGGCAGTGTGGGGGGCTTTGGCATTGCTGGTGTTGATTTTTGCAGGCGTGTGGTGGGCTGGCCGCTCAGGGCGGCGCTAAGCGCCCATCGTGCCATGCCAGGCGTTCCACGGTGACCGGATGGCCTAAAAGGCGGCGCATGACCTCTGCGGTCTGGCGCGGGTCTGGGGCTGTGGTGTAATAACGGGTGACGCCTGGGGTTGTCGTGGTACGGCGGGTGTTTTGCATTTTCAGCACCCGCTCGGTTTGGCGGGCGATGGCTGGCGCGGGGTCAATGACCCGCACTTGGGGGCCGACAATTTCTTCGATCAAAGGAATGACAAACGGATAGTGGGTGCAACCCAACACCACGGTGTCCATGCCTTGGGCCAACATGGGTTGGAGCGCGCGGTCAAGGATCGCGCGGGTGGTGGGGTGCTGCAGGTGGCCGGCTTCGATTTGTTGTACCAGGCCGTCGCAGGTGTCTTCCAGCAGGCGGGTGCCCTGGGCAAAGCGCTCGACCACCGAGGCATATAGCGCGCCCTGGAACGTGGCCGGGGTTGCCAGCACGCCAACGACGCCGGTGCGGGTGTGCTCGGCCGCGGGTTTGACCGCGGGTTCCATGCCTATAAAAGGCGTTTGGGGGAAGGTCTGCCGCAAATAGTGCAAGGCCGCGGCTGAAGCGGTGTTGCAGGCCACAACAACAGCCTTGGCTTGCTGGGAAAGCAGATAACGCGTGATGCCTTCGGCAAAGGCACGCACTTCGGCCAGTGGGCGCGGGCCATAGGGCACATGGGCTTGGTCTGCGATGTAGATGAAG
Organism: Chloroflexota bacterium; assembly: GCA_013154225.1. Taxonomy (GTDB): domain Bacteria; phylum Chloroflexota; class Anaerolineae; order Anaerolineales; family DRMV01; genus DRMV01. Next base: position 4,743 of record JAADCW010000096.1, on the reverse strand, counting down.
TGCTCGTTGGGAAGACGCGCTTGCAGTGCCCGAAGCACTGAAAGGCCGCCCACGCCAGAGTCGAAAACCCCAATGGGGCGCGGGTCGTCAGGCATGGTCAACCCCTCTGCGCGGCCGCCTGCACCAGGGCTTGAAAGAGGCTGAGTTGTGCGGGGTGTTCGTCGTAAAGCCATTCGGGGTGCCACTGCACGGCCACGCCAAAGGGATGGTTGGGGGCTTCCACGGCTTCCACCAATCCGTCAGGCGACCAGGCTACCGCGGTCAGCGACGGCGCGACCTCACGCACGCCCTGATGGTGCAGGCTGTTGACCTGGAGTTCATCTGCTTCCAGCACGTGGTGCAGGCGTGTTTGAGGCGCGATGCGCACTGTGTGCGCCAAAAGGGTGCGTTCGGTTTTGGGATCGCGGCGGTGGGCCAGGGCGTTGGGGTATTGGCTGGGCAGGTCTTCGTACAGCGAACCGCCCAAGGCCACGTTAATGACCTGAATGCCGCGGCAGATGCCCAGAAACGGTATGCCCTGGCTAACGGCTTCCTGCGCCAGCGAGATTTCCAGGGCGTCGCGCGCGTGGTTGACGTCGTACACTTTGGGGTGTTCCTGCCCGCGATAGCAAGCCGGGTCAATATCGCCGCCGCCGGAAAACAGCAGGCCATCGCAGGTTTCTAACAGCGCGGGGATATGGGTGGGAGGCGTGTCAAAGGGAATGATAAAGGGCATGCCGCCTGCTGCGCGGACCGCGGCAATGTAGCGTTGGGCCAGCGCGGTCATGGGAATTTCCAGAGGATGGCGGCAGAAGGAAGAGGTAATGCCGATGCGAGGGGGTGAAGCAGGCGAAGACATGGTCATAAGGCAGAGGCTCCGAAGGATGAGATAACAAAAAAGGTGCAGCGCGAACTGCACCTTGGAGGAAGCCACGCTTTGAGGCTATTTGTCCTCGCGGCGGGTGAACTTCTGCTTGAGGCGGGCTTTCTTGCCGCGGCGTTCGCGCAGGAAGTAGAGCCGCGCCCGACGCACGTGCGAGTGACGATGCACGGTGACCTTTTCGATGCGGGGCGAGCGCACCAGGAAGGTGCGTTCCACACCCACGCCGTGGCTGGCGATGCGGCGCACCGTAAAGGTGGCATCGTTGCCGCCGCCGCGCACACGGATGACCGTGCCTTTGAACTCCTGCACGCGTTCGCGATTGCCTTCTTTGATCCGCAGGAACACGCTCACAATGTCCCCGGGTTGCAGCTCCGGGACATTGGGGTTAGGGGGGGCTTCCACTGCCTTCAACAGTTCAGCGTTCATGGCGTTACCTTCCATCTTGGGGAATTAGCCGAACGAAGCGGTGCCGTGCTGCGTTGCCAGGCACATTCGTCGGTTACACAAGCGTGCCGCCTGGGAAGGCGGCCGCCCAATTATACCACGCTATAGGGAAGGTGCAAGGAAAATGTTGTGTACTTCTGCTTCCTACGCTTTCACGCGACGAAGTCAACGGGCGACGATGGCTGGGGTGGCGAGCAACTCGCCACTTGTGGCGTTTTGCCCTTTGCGGCGATAGTAGGCCACGGTCAGGGCCGCGAGCATCCTCGCGAACAGGGTGCCTACTACCATGACCTTGCCCCACGGCGGGGTGTAGCCCGTCAGTCCGGTATGGCGAGCCACTGGCGCTGGGGTGGATAGCGAGAGATGACTGAAAGAAGATTTATTCTTGTCCCTTTGTGGCAATCAGGCGTTTGTGTAGACCATTGGGAAAAGAAAGATCTACCATATCTCAAAGTAAACGCCTAACAAGTATATCAACAGCATTAAGACCATCAAATAAACCCCAACCCCAATGAACAAACGAGATTTCCATTTCAAGCCCAAGAACAAACTGTAGCAACCTGCAATAAAACCAAGTAACAAGGCAAAGTAATTCCCAAAAGAGGATGAGAGCTTCATTTTTTATCCTCCCGCAATTCATGTAATCCCGAACTTACTATCTTGACACCTCTCCATATCAACTCAAGACCTGCACCAATTAGAAGGCCTCCTAACCCTATAAGCTCAGGGGTGTCGGCGAGAGCAATAATTCCGTCTACACCTGTTGCCGTCCCTATGCCATATTTTGCAACTGCAATACCCCAAGCCAGAACGCCCAGGGTGAGGGGGAAGGATCCTGCACTAATCATGAGGAGCCCCATAACAATTTTAGAGGCAGGATGAGCAGAGTGCTGATTATGGGCTTTCATGTGGCTATAATCCTCTTCCTTCCGCCGCGCGAGGTCAATACGTGGTGTGCCTTGCAGCGACAATTCGCGCTTCATGGTCGGGGTTTTGCCCTGAGTGAGCAGCGCGCCGTCGATCAGCGCGGCTTCGGGGCTGCCGGGGGACGGCGGCACGTGCGCGGCCAGGTTCAGGTTGCGTTTGACATTAAATCCTCGCTCGACCCTTTGTTTATTCAAACTTCTGCTTATTCGTTTATTCACGCCAGAGGAAATACACGGAGCTCCATCTTCGCTTACTTGGCTCTTTTCTTTAGTCAACCTCTTCTTGAATGTTTTGAAACCTCTTTTCTAGCTCTTGAGCAGTAGGCACAGATTCGCCTAAACGAGCCTCGTACAGGCGGACCGCCTCAGTCAATTGTTGGGCCAGGGTTTTGGCCAGGACAACAGGCATCGTAACCACCACTTGTGCATCCCCACGGCGGGTGAAGAGAATGTCAACATCGGTTAATCCCATTTGAAGGTGGTAACCATCGGCGTAATACTTTTCCATCTTTAGCCTCCTTGTATTACAATTTGCAGAAATATAATAGTGAACCAAATCGCTCCCCCTAACCAGATAAGCGCGAAGAAGTGGAAAAGCGGAATCACCCAAGGGAAATAAGTGCGTATTGCCTTTTTGGGATCCTGAGCTTCATATTGTAGTATTTCGTAATATGTGATTTTTCCTACGGGGGTCCACAACCGAGTATGGGCCCAAATGAAGTAGCACCATTCACAATTTTCAGCAATCCACAAACCCAGTTGAGCCGTTTTGCGAAGCAAAATTGCATAAACGCCCCCAGGGAATTGGAGCATTGCAATTCCAACACCCCATACGAACAACAAGGAAATGCCAGCAATGAGAATTTCGCTCCACGTCATCGTTTTAATCTCCATACAGGCTTCCACGTGTGGGATGCGCCACCGTGAAATTCAATAGGAAGTGCGAATTCTGGGCTGTAGCCTAACCCTATGCCTGGGGTTATCTGAAGGCCAAAATAATGATGCCCTTGCTCATCTTTCCATACGACAACGTCTGCACCGACAGAAAACCCAAGTTCAATGCTTCCCCCCACATTTACGCTCCACCCCGGCCATTTTTCCAAGGGGGCATTGCTGATAAAGACCACCGGCGTGACCTCGCCAAATATACCGGTCGTACCACCGCCGCCTGCATATGGCTGAAGAAGTTGCAAATGACCGGTAGTATCCCCGGCAACAATATAGTCGCCTAAATCACCATAACCTCCTATACCTAGACTTCCATGTACGCCAAAACCTATACTCAATGTGGGCAAGCGCGCTCCGGTTTCAATCACAGGTGAAAGAGAGAGGGACAATTCCTGCGCATATGGAAGTTGAACGTAATCCTGTTGTTTCCACGCGGCGAGGTCTACGGGTTGCGAGGGGGTATAGCCGTCCCGTAGCCCGTGCGGGACGTAAGAGCCGTCGGGCTTTGGCGGCCCCGGCTGGGGCACGCGACCTTCGGCAGCATCTTCCAGCGGCACTTCGCCGTCGATCAGCAGGTGGGTTTCGCGCGGCAGGGGCGTATCGTCAGCCTCTTTAGAGGCTTTATACGCGCTCAGCCACGCCCGCCAATCCGCAAGTTTGCGGCGGTAGTAGGCCGCGGTCAGGGCAGCGAGCAGCCCCGCAAACAGGGTGCCCACCGCGACTTTCTTCGCCCACGGCGGCGCACTGCCCACAAGCCCGGTGTGTTCGGCAATGGGCGTGGAAGTGGGGCGCGGGGTGGCTGTGGCGGCTGGAGGCAAGGGGGTGGGCGAAGGTCCCAATAGCCCCCCGCTGCCACCGGCGGGCAGGGGGGGCGGGACGAACCCCGCTGCCAGCGCTGTGGGCGTGGGCGTCACCGGGCCGTGCTCGTTGCCCCACAGGCCGCGGCCGCGGAAGGGTTGAACGAACCGCCGGGGCGTATTGGCTGCGGCGGCAATTCGCGCTCCACGGTCGGGGTTTTGCCCTGAGTGAGCAGCGCGCCAGCGATCAGCGCGGCTTCGGGGTTGCCGGGGGGCGAGGTGTAGGAGGGAGAAGAGACCTCAGGAACGAGATTCAGGCTGCGCTCTGCCTGCGCCCGCTTTGCCCTCTGCCAGTGGCCCTTCGGCTGGCTGCTCCTGCTGTGCCAACGCCTGCTCCAACGCCGGTACCAGCGCCTTGGCAACTTCCCGAGGTAACCACAACACCACCGCCTCCTTCTCATCTTGCAGCCACACCAACCGTATCTCCGTCCGACTCACTAGCACACGGAACCCGTTGACATATTGCCATCCTTGGCCTTCCATAGCCTGTACCTCCTTGTAAAGAAATAGTTTACCGCAGCCACGCCAACAACATCTTCAGCAGCGTTTGCCCTATCTGCCATCCGCCCCACAGCCCCACAGCCAGCAACAGTGGTCGCACCACCCACCGCCGCACTCCATACAGCCACCGCCCCCATCCGCCCTGCTGTGCCTGCTCGCGCCCAGCTCCGGGCCGCAGCCGGATAAACGCTGCCTCAATTCCCAG
>JAADCW010000087.1 GCA_013154225.1 Chloroflexota bacterium | reverse complement strand
CCCACACGTAAACCCAATCGCCAATCTTGCTCCATGCATACAGCCAATGGGCATCGGCAATACTCAGGTTGATACAGCCGTGAGACGTGGTGTAACCAAAACTATCGTGCCAATACGCGCCGTGCAAAGCTCGCATGTCATCGTAATACATGGTCCAAGGCACATCATCCAATTGGTAATAATCCGATTTGTCAGCCTCAAACGCGCCGCGCATTTGGGTGGTTTCCACTTTATCATAGATCTGGAACAAGCCTGGCGGCGTCCAAAAAGGTGCGTGCCCGGTGGAAACCAAAGTGGCAAAAATCATCGTGCCCTTGTCATACACGGCCAGCGTTTGCTCAAACAAATTGACCTCAATCCAACGGTCGCCTGAGATACCCTCAGGGGGCTGGGTACGTGGGAAAACCACCCCCACCGAGGTTTGCGGCACCCATTCATCAGGCCCAATGAGATACCAGTCAATGCCATTGGCCTGGGCAGTGTCATAAATCTGGATGCGGTCGTAGCGCGCCAGTTTGTGGTGCGTATAATCGGAAGCGCCGTATCCTGGCGTGCGTTTGGTGACAGCAGGTTTGATCAACCACCCAAAGGGGCGCTCAGGCGTCTGGGTCAAACGCACCCCACGGAATTTGGATGGGTCAATAGCCCATAAATCCTGGGCGCTCATCCACCACCCATCATCCCGGACCAGATAATACAGTTTGTTCTTGTAATACGCCACCTGGCTATACGAAACATAGACAAAACCTTTGTGGAGATGCCGCTTGCGGGTTCCCTTGGCCGCATCTTCCAAACTGGGGTACATATTGCGACTGCCATCGTCGCGCACCCACGCGTAACGCCATTCCCCAGGAAGGGTAAACCACGTGGCCAGATCCAGGGGTTTGCCTGGAATAGGCTCAGGGGGATAGACATAGCCCACCTCGGCCATGCGGGAAAGATAAGCCGAAGGCCCTAAACGCGCACAATCCACAGCATACGCATCAGGATAAACCCCAGGGAAACAAAGCACCACATCGTCCGCAGGCTGTTCAGACGCGGCCGTAGGCGTGGGCTCTCCCGCCCCCACCGGATACACAGCCCACGCCAATACCATCGCCATCAACAGCGGCAAAGCCCCCCACAAAAGTCTCAGTCGGCGCTTCATGGGCGGGATTATATCATCAACCCCAATGCTCCAAGACGCCCTCCTGCACATAGCGTTGGATCTCGGCCACGCTCAAATGCTCAATGCCCAACCGCGCCAACGTGCGTCCACGGCGCCAGTAATCCGTGCCGTGGGCTATGCTGGCCAGCCGAATCAGGCTTTCCATTGCCCGCACCGACACGCCATAGCGCTGGCCCAAATTGGCAATGGGCACCAGGCTCATGGGCACGTCTTCCAGCAAATAGCGATGCTGCAACGTTCCAGGCGCTTTGATGTTTTGATAACCCACCTGGTTGTGAATGGCCTCATAGAGGTTATCGCCGCGAGCGTTATAGGCAATCTGAAGCCACTCTCGAGCCGTCACAGCCCGAATGCCCAAAGCCGCAGCCACGGTTACCCGCTCTCGGTCAAGGGCTTCCATGATGCGGGCAACCGTCGGCGTTACGCCTTCATGGTAAAAGCGGAAATTACCGCCTGTGGCCTCAATCCAGCCCGCATTGAGCAGGCTGATGGCAGGATGGAAAATCGCGCCGATGTTGTCCAGGCCTGTATGGAGCACGTTGACCCCATCAATGAACTGGGGGAACGCGGGCCGAATGGCCTCCAGCACCCGCGAAGTATCCACCGCGGGCAAAGCAGCCAAAGGCACAGCCTCTTTGATGCGGAAAATACGGGCCTGGGCAGGGCCTTCGGAGCGGGAAGCATAGATGAAGGTCTGCGCCTCAGCCACGACCACCTGAGCCTGACAGCCTTCCTGCTGAAGCACATGCCGAAACTCCAACGCGCCAAACGTGCGGCCGGGGTGCAAAATCACAATTTGGCCATCACGCAAGTGCAGGGCCATTTGGGTTGCCAGGGGGCGGTGGGCAAACGAGGGCACCACCATCATGATAATGTCAGCCCAGGCCAAGGCTTCACGCAAATCGGAAGTCACCCCGTGCAGGCGCGCAAAACCCGAAACCACTCCTTCGGGCGCAAGCAGATCAATGCCCCCCCGCGATTTAATCGCAGCCACGTGCTCTGGCGTGCGATTGTAAAGCATGACGTCAAAACCCATCAACGCCAGATGCGCGGCCATGGCCTTGCCGCCGTGGCCAGCGCCAACAATCAAATAACGCGCGTCGCTCATACAAACCTCCTCACAGAAAGCGCAACGAAAGCCAAGGTTTAGACAAGCGGCACAGGTTTATCGTTCAACCTGGCTAAGCACCCGTGCCAACCGCTCGCGCTCGCTGAGCGGGCGGCCGGTGTCAGGGTCAATGGTGATGTTTGCACCACGGGCGTCAATCTGCGCCGCGATGGCCCCGCGGGCATAAGGGTTGTTCTGCAGTTGGGGCGCGTCCAAAATGCCGGTCGTGACCGCTTTTGCCAAAGTTTTCGGGTCGGTCAGCGGATCTTCCACGTGCGCAGGCGCTAAAGACCGGATAGCCTCCAGCGTCACCTGGGCCTCGGCCATGAGTTCTTCCTTGCGTTCTTGCACTTCAGGATCGCGAGTCATATCCGGTTGGCCGCGGATCGCGTTTTCGATGGCTCGGCGAGCCAGTTTGCACGATTCAATAACATCCTCGGCCGTGGCCGCGTGGTCGGCCTCGGTATAGCCCACCACGTGCACAATGTGCGGCTTGAGGGCCATTTGCAAATACACGCTGGCCGCAAGATGCGCGCGGGCATAGTCCACGTCCACCGGGTAACTCAGCAAGCCCGTGCGGGTTTGGCGGTAAATGCGGAAATCCGCATCCTCCAATGGCGCAATGAGCTCCAAAACCGCCAGCATTTTAGCCAAATCCATTTTGTCGGAAAGGTCGGCAGGACTGTTGAACATCAATTGTGCGATATAATCGTGCACGCCAGCGGCTTTGGCGATATAGGCGGAAAGATAAGCAGCCACTACAAAAATGACATCTGGCGCATCACGCATCCCCCAATGATGGGGCTCATTGACTTCCACTGGGATGTTTCGCTCACCATACCAGGCCATCAATTTTTGATGCTCGCGAATAGAGCCTTCCAAATCCCATGGGCCGCGGCCATCCATGCGGTTGAACCAAAAAATCGGGATGGCAGCCCAAGCGATGTGGATGGTTTCCACGTACATCTCAGCCAGGCGGAAGAAGTCGTCGGTGCCTGTGTAAGTGCGCATGAGCGGGAAATTTCCCCGCCGGCTGGCCTGATAAAGGCGGCGGAAATCGTCAGGTGAGCGGACCGGCACACCGCCCGCGCCACGACGGCGAGGGTCTTGGCGCTCAGGATGGAAAAAGTTTTCCTGCGCGTCCTGGTCGGTTCCCAGGGAAATCACGTCCAGCACCCCGGCCTCGGCAATCTTCCGGATGCCTTCCTCAGTGGCTTCTAACGAAGGCAGGCCAAAGTGATGGCGAAGGATGGGGAAAGGCGCCTTCCAGCGAATGCGCGCCACGGTCGTTTGCGGAAAATCGCGCTCGGTGAAGGCGCGAGGATCAGCCCCTTTGAGGTAGGCCAGGACCTGGTCGGGAGATTCCGTGCCATCGAACACCATGTCAAAAAAGCCCAGTTTGCGGGCGCGCGCTGCCACCGGGGGCGTGCCGCCAAAAACAAAACGCACGCCTTGGGCCCGCAAATCATCCGCGGCTTCGGCAAATTCCGCCAAAAGACGTTCGCCGGTTTCCGGGGTCAGGCGATAAGAAACCCCTACCAGGTCGGCTTGCTCGCGGCGAGCGGCCTCTAACACCCTTTCGATGGGCGTTGCGGGGCCCAAAAACACCGTGCGCCAACCCGCCTGCTCAGCCAAACGCAGAAAACGGGTCACCCCCGCCACGTGCACGCATTCCCCCAAAGCTGCAGCCACCACGGTTTTGGGTCGGGACATAAAGCACCTCCGCGAGTCTCTCAGCGAGGCACCAGGCGCCAATGCCACTGCGCTGTTACAATTTCTGCCGATCCAACGGACTTGCGCCCCTGTTGCTCAGGGCCTTACGGGTGCCAAGGCGCGCTACTGCGCCCAGGCGCCCGCGGTCCAAAAGGGACTTTTAGGGACTTTCTTAAAGCAAAGCGTCCTTACTCACATTGTAAGGAAAGGCCTCTTCCCTGTCAAGCACGGCTTCTGATGTTCGGACGTGAGTTAGGACAATAAAGGGGAACCTCCTGGTAAAGTATTTACAGAAAACAAATTGCTCTGCATCTTTCTGTGGCATCTGGAGTTTCATCGGTAGATTCCCTTCCGCAAAAGCCACCACAACCCCCAAGCTTCCCACACCACCACAAAAGGCAACACGGGCAAAGCATAACGCTGAAAGGCCAGGGGAAGGGTCAACAGCATCCATCCCCACTGGGCCGCAGCCGCGACCAGGAAAGCCCGCAAAGCCCAACCCTGCGAGGACGAGGCCGTTTCCTTGACCTGGCGTAGCATGGCATACACCCCTACCAACGTCAGCCCTAACTGCACAGCCGCGCCTAAAATGCCCCGCCCCCAATGGGCCCAGAGATGGCTGTTATACGCGTCTATCGCAGTTTGTAGAGGGGCTTGATACTTGCCCAAATCCAGATAAGCCAAAGGCGCAAGGTAAATTTGGCCTAACAACAACCCCAGCCGTTGCCACGGCGTGGTGGGCGCATAGGACGGCAGCACCGAGCGGAACGTCGCTTGCTGGGTTGCGGTAACCTGTAACCGCTCATGAAGCATCGCCAAGGCCGTTTGCCAGGGGGCATGCCACATCACCGGCTGCAAAATCAGCCCCACGACCAGAGGCAGCCCCAGCACCACAGCCAGCGCACGCCAACGCCGTTTAGGCCCGTGCGTACGCCGCCACACCGCCCATAACGCCACTGGCCACAGGGCCAACGTCCAATATTTTGCCCAAATCGCCCAGGCCAAGGCCAGCCCAAGCCGCCAAGCCTTGGGACGCTCGGCTGTGAGTTCCCACAACACCCAGGCAATCCCCAAAAGCATGGGGGCTTCCATCATCGCACGGCGGCCATGCAACAGCACGAGAGGATTGAGCAAAAAACCTATCAACGTAAGCCAAGCCACCGCTGTGCCGCCCAAGCGACAGGCCACCAAAGCCAATAACAAACCAGCCAACGCGGTGCATAAGGTCGCTACCTGCCGTGCGGCGATCAATTGCCCTTCGGACGGCAGCGCGCCGCGCGCCACGTTCGCTTCCCACGAGGCCGACCAATCCCAGTCCTGGGCCAAAGGCGATTGGCCGTGCACAGCCAAACCCAGGGCAAACAAATAACGCGTGAGCGGCGCATTGACCAAACGGTAGTGCTCGCGCAACCCGCCTTCGCCAGTATAAGCCAAAGCTTGCGGATGCCCCCACGCCTGCCCATCCGCGGCCATGAAAAGGTAAGTGCTCTCATCAGGATGAAAAGGCACCGCAGGCAAAGTCCACAACGCCCACAGCAACCACAACAGCACAGCCAGCACCAGGCCGCCGCGCATGTAAGGGGACTTTTCCCACGCGGAAAAAAACTTTGGCTTTAGCCTTTTTATTAATTGGCTATACGAAGTGCGGTTGGACACCTTCACGGCCTTTCAAAAAACTTGGGGCCGGTTTGAAAATGCTTGGGCCAGCACGGGGAGAAAAAAGCCGCAGATGACACACCCCACGCGGAAAACCTGTGTAATCTGCGGCCAAATATCTATCCCAAAAGTGTTCACTTGCCGAACATGGTGACCTTACGGCGAAGCCGGTGCCACCTGATTCAGCAGGAAGTGCAAAATTTGGCCGTGTTCGGCATCGGCGACCCACAGTCCACCATGCCCATCCACAGCCAAGCCGCCTACCAGGCCCATGCCTTCCGGCGGCGCGCCCCACTGCCCCCACCAGCGCAACAGCGACCCTGTGTTGTCAAATTCCAGCACCCGATAACCTTCAGGGTCACCGACAAACACATGGCCATTGGCATCCACAGCCAGGTAGGGCTTGTTTTCCGTAGATTGGCCGAACCAACCGAAAATATCCCACTGACGCAAGGGCATGATGGCAAGATCAGGCCCCACAGCAAACACCTGTACCCGCTGGTTCCACGTATCAGCCACGTAGAGGTTGCCTTGTGCATCCAATGCCAACCCCACAGGCTCGTTGAACTCGCCCACAGCCGAGCCCGCGCGGCCAAACTGCCCCAACGGCGCGCCATCGGCATCGAAAATCACAACGCGCTTGTTGCCCGTATCGGTGACATACACCCGCCCTTGGGCATCCACCACCACATCACGCGGGCCCCACAAGGAAAGCGGGGAACCATCATTGCCAAATTGGCCCCACATGGTGATGAATTTGCCATCGGCCGTGAATTTCTGAATGCGGTGGTTCCATGTGTCGGTGACATACACACTGCCGTCAGGGCCCACTGCCACGCCCCAGGGCTCGTTGAACGTCCCCGGCGGCGCGGCTTCAGGGCCGCCATCCATCAAATTGCCATACGTGCCCCACACCTGCAACACCTGACCGTCGGGCGCAATGTGTTGAATGCGGAAGTTGCGGGTATCGGCCACATAGAGGGAGCCATCTGGGGCCACGGCAATGCCTCGCGGGGATTGGAATTGCCCCGGCTCACTGCCCGCGCTTCCCAGCACCTTATCGGGACGCAACACCACTTGTTTTTTAGCGTAGGGGTCGGCTTCCAAGGAACCCGAGGGGGCGGCATTGTAATTCCACATTTTGGCCACAATATCGTTGCGAATGTAAAGCCGCATCCGATCCGAGGGTTGCCAATCGGCCAGGATATTCGCCATGTTGACGTCCGCGGCCTGCGGCGTGTTGACCACGCCCTGCCGAATCTGGAAGTAAAGCGTGAAGTCACGGTTGAGCCAGATACGGAACAGGGCTTCCCGCATCAGCGGATCGGTGAGCGCATGCTTGATGCGTTCCCTCGTGAGGCCAAAGTAATCCTGATTCGGCCACACCATCCGAATGTAATCGTAACGGGTATAAGCCCGCCCCACAATGGGCTCAATGGCTGCAAAGTCGTTATCGCCCACAATGATGATGGGCACGTCGCGCAAATCTTGGGTTGGCTCACTGCCGTAGAACTTCTGGTTAGGATAATTCCGCAAATACCACGTGAAGGGCCAGGACACGTCGCTGTCGTAAGCCACTTGAATCGCCAGGCCATCGGTGACGCGTTCCGAAATCTCCTGCACCTGCGACATCACCGTCTTCACCCCACGCGCGGAATGGGCGTAAACCAAATATTCGTTGGCCTGGTCGTAGTTGTAATAGGTGGCCTGAATAGCGGTATGGGCGGTTAGCAACGCCAAAAATCCGAACAAAGTGAGCACGCCCAAACGCAGCAAATCGCTCGTGCGCCACGACGTGCTGAGATAAGCCAGCCCCACAGCGCTAAGCAAAGCCACCACACTGCCCACCAGGAAGTTGGCCGTGGCTTGCAACGAAGCCAAATCACTGCCGCTAAAGGGCCGCGGCACACCAAGCCATGCGCCAGTGGCCTGCGCGGTGGACAGGATGAAAGTAACCACCAACACCAACAACAGCCATCCCCGTCGGCGGGCAAAATCTTTCCAGTCCACACCGTCGGCCACCTTCCCCAGGAACCAACCGGTAAGCAAAATCATGGGCAAGGTGATGTGCACGGTCAGCCAAGGCATTTTCTCGCCCGCGAGGGTGTAGGCCAGGAAGGAACTCACGCTCCAATAAGCCAGCAACCCAAACACCGGCGCGTGGCTGTACTGCTGGGCTTCGTAGGCCTTCCAATCACGGGCAGCCGAAACAGGCTCGCCAGGCGCCTCATGCTGGCCTTTCAGCGCGCGCCAGCCCATCCATCCCATCGCGGCCAGCGTGCCCAAAGCAGGCAGATATTCGTAAATCGGCACCTGAATGAGCAAGTAGTAATACCACGGCTGACTGCCGCGATGCACCCCTTGCTGTTCCAGCCAATAGCCCAAAGCCCCTACCAAACCGCTGAAAAAGCCGCCACCGTTGGTAAATACCGTGGTTTGGAACACCGCAAAAATGCCGTAGAATAAGGCGGCTTCAAAGAACCACGTCCGAGCATCCCAGGCCACACCCAAGGCAATGGCCAGGGCCGTGAGCGGCACCAAGAAAATGAGGGTATGCACAATGCCCACAGAAGAATAGTCCAAGGCATTCCAATGGAAGAAAGCCATAGGCAAAGGCGCAAGTTGGGGCAACACCAGGGAGAAAAGCAACAGCAAAAGCACAAAAGCCCGCTCGCGGAGCAAGTGCCGCCAGCCGTAACCGGTGATGAGGAAATACACCGCGGCCACCAACGCGGCCAAGGCCACGACCAACAGGGGCAAAGAAACCGGATTGCTCAGCCATGAATGTTTGGCGGCCGACGCCGCGGCGCCTACGGCTTCAGGCGAAGGCGCCGCCGGAGGAACCAGACGACCGTAAATCCAGGCGCCAATGACCGCGAACGCCAAAGCCCCTGCGGCCACCATCAGGCTGAGGTAAAAACTCCGCCGTGCGCGCCAGTCAGGCCACTCCGCCCGGCTCAAACGATCAACCAACAACCAGGCCAAGAAAAACAGCAACTGCGCGGTGTAGATGAACGCGGTTTCCTTGGAAACGAAATGCAAAGCCGTAGCCACGGTCAACCAGGTGAGATAACGGGTCGCGCCGGTTTCCAAATAGCGGAGCACCGCCCACAAGGTCACCAGGGCCAACGGCATAATCAACGCCTCATTACGGGCATAGCGGCCATAGTAGAGCATATAAGGCGAAATCAGCATCAAACCCGCGGCAATCAACGCGCCTTTGCGCCCCAAATAACGCCGCCAGGCCCAGAGAAAGGCAATGGCCAGCACCGCGGCAGTCGCGTGAGGGATGCGTGCGGTGAAATCGGTATCGCCAAACAAGAAAAACGAAAAGGCAATTAAATGAAACTGCAACGGCCCATGCATCATAGGATTATGCTGATAGCCGTTGCCTTTATAAAGCAGCCACGAATAATAGGTGTGCAGGCTTTCGTCGTGGCTCATCACCCGATCGCCGAGATGATAAAAGCGGGTAAATATCGCCAACAACACGATTACCGCAAAAATGAGCACCTCAACCCGCACATTCAGCCAGGCACTCAGCGGACGATCGAGCCACGAAGTTTCCTGAGAGGTTTTCTGAGGGGAAGCATTGGCTTTTGGTTTGCTCATAGCAACCTCGAACTGCTCACCACAGGAGCAAGGTTTATCGGCGGGAACGCCGCCGCGAGCGGCTTGGGCGTTTCCCTTGCTTGAGGGCTTGCACTTCTTCCGGCGTCAGATGTCGCCACTCGCCGGGTTTCAAACCTTCCAGGCGCAACGGCCCAATGCGGATGCGCACCAAGCGCACCACAGGCAACCCGGTAAGGCGGCACATCTCGCGAATCTGGCGCTTTTTGCCTTCTTTCAAAATAACCCGCAGCCAAGCCCCCTTGCCTTGGGTGCGTTCTACCCACACTTCCGCGGGCCGGGTACGCGTGCCGTCTTCCAACACAATCCCGTGCCGCCAGGCTTCCAACTGAGAAGGATCGGGGCGTTTGGCCACCAAAACCCGATATTCCTTCTCATGCCCATAGCGCGGGTGCGTCAACCGATTGGCTAAGTCGCCGTCGTTGGTCAACAGCATCAGGCCTTCGCTTTCCAAATCCAACCGTCCCACAGGGAAAATGCGTTCAGGCACGGGCACCAAATCGCGCACGGTTTTGCGCCCGTCCTGGCTTTCGGTGGTCGAAAGCACAAAACGGGGCTTGTAAAGGGCAATATAAACCGGCGTCTCCGGCGGCTTGATGCGCTGGCCGTCCAGACGAATGTCATCTTTGGCCGGATCGGCCTTATCGCCCAACTTGGCCACGCGGCCGTTGACCGTCACCCGGCCCTGGGCAATGAACTCCTCACATGCCCGTCGCGAACCCAGACCTGCACGGGCTAAAATCTTTTGCAAACGCTCTTCTGCCATAATCTCCTCTTCCTCGCGAGGGCTGATGCAGTCACTATCTCAGGTGTTATCTCAACAAACCTTGGTTTTGAATCCTCACAGGCAAACCAGCGTTTGCCCGAAAACAGCACACAAAGGAATGCAACTTGCAACCCGCAGTTGCAACGCCTTCCAATCCTCTCTACGCTCGTGCGCTCATGTTTTGAGCAAGTCTGTCTCTGGCTGAGCTTCGCCTTCGTCTTCTTCCAAAGGCGGCAAAGCATCCAGCGAAGGCAGGCCAAACAACTCTAAAAAGAGCGCGGTGGTGCCATACAAAATAGGTCGCCCCGGGCCCTCAGCCCGCCCAACTTCCTCAATCAAGCCTTTGCTCAGCAAAGAGCGGAGCACACCATCGCTGTTGACCCCGCGGATGGCATCCACTTGGGGGCGGGTAATGGGCTGGCGGTAGGCTATAATAGCCAATGTCTCCAACGCGGCCTGGGTCAAGCGCGAAGTGGCTTCCAAACCCAAGAAACGCTCTACCAGCGGGCCAGCCTCGGGGGCAGAGACCAACTGCCAGCGCTCACGGTGGCGCTCCAGGCGGATGCCGCGGCCTTCCAAGGCTGTGGCCAGGCGCGTAAGCGCGGCTTCCACTTCCTTCAGGGGCACCTCCAAAGCCTGCGCCAAACGCCGAGCCGTCACCGGTTCGGGCGAAACAAACAACAAGGCTTCTAAACGGGCTTCCAAAGAAAGAGATTGGGGGGCTGTGCTCATGCTATAATTTGTACCTGTGTTATGAAAGCGAGGCAAACCATGCACCTACGCAAACGATGGATAGGGTTCGTGCTGGGTGGGCTTTGGATGTTGATCTCTCTGGCTTGCACCATCAATCTGGGCGGCCCCACGCCGCCAGCCCCATTGCCCACGCCCGACCCCAACGCCCTGCAAAATCTGGAAGACACCTGGACCCAGGCCGTTGAGGCTTCCCTGGACGGCCACGTGACCGTGACCATCACCCAGGAGCAACTCACAGCCCTGCTGGCCGCCAAACTGGCCGCCGACCCTGAGGCCCTTTTCCAACACCCTCAGGTGGTGCTGGAAAATAACGAAATGGTCATCTACGGCCAAGTGCAAAAAGGCAATGTGGTTGCCAATGTGCGCATGGTCATTACCGTCAGCGTGGACGATGAAGGCAAGCCAGAGTTTGCCCTGGCTTCGGCCGACTTTGGCCCCTGGCCTGCGCCCGACGGCCTGCTGGAAGCCATCTCAGGAATGCTCAACGAAGCCTTCACAGGCGCCATCGGCCCGGTAGCCACCGGCATTCGCATTGAAAGCATTACCATGAGCCAGGGCGCCATGACCATCCAAGGTCGCATCCGCTAAAGCCCGATTATACCATTCCCTTTGCCCATGTCGTTTTCTCGCCGATTCTTCTTCCTCTTGCTTGCCTTGCTTGCCCTTGCCACTGCCACGGCTGGGTGCATCTCCCCGCGGCGCGGCCAGGGCACCATTAGCGTGACCATCAAGGCCGACGGGCAAGAGCAAAAGGTGCAAGTGCCTGCAGGAAGCAGTGTGCAGCAGGCTCTCCAGGCCGCGGGCATTCAATTGGGGGAATTGGACCGCACCGAGCCCGCGATGTATGCCCTGCTCAACGATGGCGACACCATCCGCGTCATCCGGGTGCAGGAAAAATTCACCATCAGCGAAGAAATCATCCCCTTTGAGCGCCAAGTTTTGCGCAACGAAGCCCTGCCCGAAGGGGAAACCCGCATCATCCAGGCCGGCGTCAATGGCCGCCGCGAAGTCACCTACCGCCAGGTCATCGAAGACGGCAAAGAGGTTTCCAACCAGCCCGTCAAAACCGTGGTGGTCAAAACCCCGGTGCCGGAAATCGTCATGGTGGGCGTGCAAACGCCCTTTGTACCCCGCCCCATCCCTGGGAAACTGGCCTACCTGGCCGGCGGCAACGCCTGGGTAATGGACGGCAACACCGGCGTGCGCCAGCCCGTAGTGACCACGGGCGATCTGGACGGCCGGGTCTTCTCCCTCTCGCCCAACAGGCGCTTTTTGCTCTTCACCCGCAAAAGCGAGGAAGAAGGCGAACTCAACACCCTCTGGATTGCCGACCTGGACGCCTCACCGCCCAAACTCATCCCCCTGGGCGTGAAAAACATTGCTCATTTTGCTGATTTCGCGCCCTATTCCTCTTACACCATTGCCTACTCCACCGTAGAACCCCGCCCACAACCGCCGGGCTGGCAGGCCAACAACGACCTTTACACCATCAGTTTCAGCAGTGTGGGTTGGGTTTCTCAGCCCAGATTGCGGCTGGAAGCCAACGCAGGCGGCATCTACGGTTGGTGGGGGCTTTCCTTTGCCTGGTCGCCTCAGGGGGCTTTGCTCGCCTTTGCCCGGCCCGACGCGGTGGGCGTGTACGACTTTGGCGAAGAGGGCCTGCGCCCCCTTCTGCCTTTGGTGCCCTACCAAACCCAAGCCGATTGGGCCTGGGTGCCCGGCCTGGGTTGGAGCCCTGATGGGAAAGTGCTCTTTACCGTCACCCACGGCGACCCGCAGGCCGAAGATAACGAAGCCTCGCCCCAGTTTGACCTCACTGCTTACGTCTTCCCCCTGCAAACCAGCATCACCCTGGTGCCCGACGTGGGCATGTTTGCCAACCCCGCGGCCTCGCCGGCCCAACCCCAGGGTTACCAGGTCGCTTATTTGCAGGCCATCTTTCCCCAAAAAAGCGACATCAGCCGCTATCGGCTCATGGTCATGGACCGAGACGGTTCCAACCGCCGCGCGATCTTTCCCCCAGAAGGCGCGCTGGGGCTGATGCCGCAACCCATTGTCTGGTCGCCTGCCCCCCTTTCGCCGCAGGGCCATTTTGCCATTGCCGTGATTTATCAGGGCAATCTGTACCTGGTGGATACCACCACGGGTAAAGGACAACAAATCACCGGCGACGGTTTGGTCACCAACGTCACTTGGCGATAACAGCCGCTGACGATGCGATCATTCTTCGCGAACCTTTTTGCTGGAGCAACCCTATGCGCATTTTAGTAACCGGAGCCGCGGGCTTCCTTGGCTCGCACCTCTGCGATCGGCTGTTGGCCGAAGGGCATGAGGTTGTCGGAATGGACAACTTCCTCACCGGCGACCCGCAAAACTTAGCCCATCTGGCCGGGCATCCTCGCTTTTCGTTCATTCGCCACGATGTGACTAATTTCATCTTCGTGCCAGGCAAGTTGGATGCTGTGCTTCATTTTGCCTCCCCCGCCAGCCCTAACCGTAAATCCCCTTATGGCTATCCGAACCTCCCCATTCAAACCCTCAAGGTGGGCGCGTTGGGCACACACAACACCTTGGGGCTGGCCAAGGCCCACGGCGCCCGCTTTCTGCTGGCTTCCACCAGCGAAGTGTACGGCGACCCTGAGGTCCACCCCCAGCCCGAAACCTACTGGGGCAAGGTCAACCCCATTGGCGAACGCTCGGTGTACGACGAAGCCAAACGTTATGCCGAAGCCATGACCATGGCCTACCACCGCTATCACGGCCTGGATACCCGCATCGTGCGCATTTTCAACACGTACGGCCCCCGAATGCGGCTGGACGACGGGCGGGTGATTCCCAATTTCATTCAGCAGGCCCTGCGGGGGGAACCGCTGACCGTGTACGGCGACGGCCACCAAACCCGCAGTTTTTGCTATGTGGATGATCTTATCGAAGGCATTTATCGCTTGTTGCTCTCCGACGAACACGAGCCCGTCAACATTGGCAACCCGGCAGAATTTACCATCTTGGAACTCGCCGAAACCGTCAACCGGGTCGTGGGGAACGCGGCGGGCGTGGTCTTTCTGGAAAGCGCCCGCGATCGCGACGACCCCCAACGCCGTTGCCCCGACATCACCAAAGCCCGCAAAATCCTCGGTTGGCAGCCCCACATTGACCTGGAAGACGGGCTCCGCCGGACCATTGCCGACTTCCAACGGAGGATGCAAAGCCAATGATTCTGCAACACCGCAACGAACGAAAACGCTTTGCTAAGTTTTTCGTCGTGGGCATCATGGGCACTACCGTTGATTTCGGCATCTTCAATCTGCTCACCCAGGTCTTTGGGATGCCGCCAGTCATTTCCAGCGTGATTTCTTTCATCACTGCCCTTACCCACAACTTCTTTTGGCATCGCTATTGGACCTATCCCGAATCGCGTTCCAAACGGGTCTGGCAACAGTGGCTGCAGTTTGGCACTGTGGGCACCATTGGGTTGATCATCCGCACCACACTGTTTGCGCTCATTCGGCCGGTGCTGGTCTCCTGGATGACCCATCTGGTGCCCCCGCTTCCCCTCACCCCCACGTTTTGGGGCAACAACGCGGCTTTGGGCGTGGTCGTGCTCACCGTGATGCTGTGGAACTTCTTTGCCAACCGCTTCTGGACTTACAACGACGTCGCCGTCGGCGCATAAGGTCTTGCCATGCAACACGACATCCGCTGGATTCCCATCTACACCACCGGCCGCAACCTGGCGGCTTTCCTGGGTTACCCCTACCTCTTCGACACCAAAGGGCGCTGGATCGGTTTCGTAACCCCTGCGGGCGAAGTCTTTTCCATTCACGGCGAATATGTTGGGCAACTGGAGGCCAACCCGCGGGCCCCGCGCATCCTGCGGCATGTGGAAACCGCGGCACTGCACCCGCCCGAAACGCCGCCACCCCCACCGGATTTTGCGCCCCAAACCAACATGACCGTCCCCCTGCCGCCCGCGCCCTCAAAGCCACCCGCTGGCACAGTGGACGTCTTGTTGACTATGCCTGAGTTACTTCCCCCTTACGAGGAGTGAACCATGTCGCCCCTCAAAAGCAAACCCGTCAGTGCGTCGCGAGTGACCCTTTCGCAACTCATGCAACCGCAACACGCCAACAGCGCGGGCAACGTCCACGGTGGTTGGATCATGAAACTGGTGGACGAAGCCGGCGCCCTGGCCTGTATGCGGTTTGCCAACCGCCGCGTAGTGACCGTGGCCATTGACCAAATGATGTTCCGCCAGCCCATCCACATTGGCAACCTGGTCACCCTCACCGCAGAAGTTTCCTACACTGGCCGCACTTCTATGGAAGCCGAAGTGCAAGTCGTGGCCGAAAACCCCATCACAGGCGAACAAACCCACACCAACACCGCCTATTTGGTGTATGTGGCTTTAGACGAAAACGGCCAACCCACCGAAGTGCCGCAACTTATTCCTGAAACGCCTGCCCAACGGGAACGCATGGAGCAGGCCAAAGCCCGCCAGGCCTTCCGCTTGAAACAGCGCGCCCAGGTGGAAGCCGCGGAACAATCCAAAGGCTAACGATGTCTGCTGAACCCAACAGTTCTCCCCTGGTCGAAGAACCAGGCGGTGAGCCCGTGCGTTTGCCGGCTGGTATTCGCTCGCTCAAAGAATTGGCCGAGCGGGCAACCGGCCGCCCTGCCGAACCCGTCAACGAGGAAGACGCCGGGCTGGCCGAGCCGCTGGCTTTTCCCTTTGCAGCCATCGTCGGCCAGCAGGAGATGAAACTCGGTCTGCTCTTGGCCGTTATCAACCCTGCTGTGGGTGGTGCGCTGCTCATCGGACCGCGAGGCACAGCCAAAACCACTGCGGTGCGGGGGCTGGTGGACCTTTTGCCCAAAGTGCCCCGCAGTTTGTGCTTCTACGGCTGTCTGCCTGAAGATGTGGAACAGGGCGGCATTGACGCGGTGTGCCCCGACTGCGCCCGAAAATACGCCGAAGGCAAACCCTTGGCCGTGCTCGACCGCGTGCGGTTGGTGGAACTGCCCCTCAACGCAAGGCTGGATGACGTGTTAGGACAGCCCGACCACCGCAACCCGCGGCGCATCCGCAAGGGCATTTTGGCCCAGGCCGACCGCAACATCCTCTACATTGACGAAGTCAACCTGCTGCAAGACGAAGTAGCCGACGCGATCTTAGACGCCGCGGCCCAAGGGCATTACACCGTGCGCCGAGGGGCGCTGACCGCCACGTATCGCGCCCGCTTTGTGCTGGTGGGCTCCATGAACCCCGAAGAAGGCCCCTTGCGCCCCCAAATTTTAGACCGATTTGGTCTGCGGCTGTGGGTGCCTGGCCTGAAAACCCCTGAGGAACGCCTGGAAGCCTACCGCCGTGCGCAGGCCTATCGGGAACACCCCCATCAATTTGTCGCGCAATATGCGGAAGAAACCGCAGCCCTGCAGGCCGAAATTCAGGCCGCGCGGCAGCGGCTTTCGCAGGTGACCATCAGCGACGAAATCGCCAGCCTGGGTGCGCGCTGGGTGAGCCAATTGGGCATTGCTTCTCTGCGTGCGGAAATCACGCTTTTTGAAGCCGCTCGCGCCCTGGCCGCGGCCGATGCCCGCACAGAGGTCACCCTCGACGATTTGCGTCAAGTGGTCCCTCTGGCCCTCCGCTTCCGCCGCTCGGCCTTTATGCAAGATTACGCGGCCCAAAGGGAAGAAGAAGACCAACTGCTGACCAAAATCATCCAGCAAAACTGACGAGGAAACGCTATGCCCCGTGTAATTTCCGGCACTGCCAAAGGCCGAAAACTGTTTTCCGTGCCCGGCGAAGGCACACGACCGGTCACCGACCGCGTCAAAGAAGCCCTCTTCAACATCTTGGGGCCCTACATCGTGGGCGCCAGCATGTTGGATCTCTTCGCAGGCACCGGCGGCGTGGGCATCGAGGCCCTCAGTCGCGGGGCTTCCTATGTGCGCTTTATCGAATGGAACCGCGCCGCGATTGCGACCATCAAGAAAAACCTGGCCCACTGCCGGCTGGACGACCCCCAACGCGCGGACGTCCGCTTTATGGACGCGTTTGCGCTCCTGCAACAGCCGGCTGATATGGCCTTCGATTATGTTTATATCGCCCCACCGCAGTATCACGGCTTGTGGGAAAAAGCCCTCCGCTTGCTCGATGAACACCCCGATTGGCTGGCCGAGGACGCGTGGGCTATTGTGCAAATTCATCCCAACGAATATCACGACGTGCCCCTCAAGCATCTCCAGCCCTTTGATCAGCGCAAATATGGGAGCACGCTTTTGGTATTTTATGAACGCACCGACGACGAACCCACAGCCAAAGCCGAGGAGCACGTTGCGGAACAAGAAGCAACGGGGGAAGCAGAAACAGCGGAAGCCAACGATAGCCGTTAGGGTGTAAAGGGACACAGAGGCGCGGAGGGGCACGGAGACACAGAGGGGAAAACGCAAAGGCCCAAAGAAAAATCTGCGGTTTTGGTGTCTCAGCGCTGTAGCATTTGTGGTTTGTAACGCAAAGACGCAAAGGGACACAGAGACACAGAGGGGCCCAGAGACACGGAGGGGGAAACACAAAGGCCGCAAAGGGAAGCGAAGACTCAAAAAATCTGTGGCTTCGGTGTCTTATCGCGACGCTTATGGTTTTTCTGTGCCCGATCTCTGCTCAAGCGGTTTATGTTCTTATGCGCGCGATTTCTTCATTCGCTGTGCCTCAAACGCGCAAAACGCACCTTGGTTAAAAAATCACAAGCCAGGCTAACTTGCCCGGCTTGTGATTGGTCAAGATGGTTCAATCAGCCAAGGACTACCACATCTTGGGCCTGAGGGCCTTTAGGGGTGTCCACGACCTCAAACTCCACCCGCTGCCCCTCTTCCAAAGAGCGATAGCCGGTGCCCCGGATGCCGCTGTAGTGCACAAACACATCGCGACCTTCGTCAGGGGTGATGAAGCCGTAACCTTTTGTGGCGTTAAACCACTTGACCGTGCCGGTTTGGCGTTCTGCCACCGCAGCACCTCCAACAAAAAATTCGCTCGGCAGGCGCTGGTGGGCCTGGCACGGCCACGCCAAACTACTGCCTTGCATCTTTACTTTAGCATAACTCCCGCATAGCGTCAAGCAGGTTTGCGAGGATTTTAAAAAAGCAATCCTCAAAAAAAATCCAAAATTTTAAGAATAACGCATACTCCCCCTTACCGATGCGCCCCTCGGATGCGCCGGGGGACGCTTGCCGCAGTATCTGCCCCAGCGCTGTAATCCGGCCTCTTCACCAGACGCGCCGCGTCCAAAGGCCAATATACCAGCACAGCCCGCCCCACGATGCTTTCCATGGGCACTGGCCCAAAAACGTGTGAGTCCGTCGAATTGTTGCGGTTATCCCCAAGCACGAACACGTAACCCTCAGGCACTTCCCAACTGCCGTGATAACGCGGCGGTTCGGCAATATAGGGCTCGTTCAACGGCACTCCATTGATATACACCTTCCCGCCCCGCACGTCCACGCGCTCGCCAGGCAGGCCAATAATCCGTTTGATGTAATCTTCGCTGGATAAACGCATATTGCCAGGGAAAGCATTGGGATGAAAAATCACCACGTCGCCCCGCTGAGGCGGCTGTAAGTCATAGGCCATCCGAAAGACCAACACGAATTCCCCGCTGTGGAACGTGGGCATCATGCTGGAACCCTCAACCCGCACCCGCGCGGTCAGCGCATTGATGCCCAAATAAAGCACCCCAGCAATCACCAGGGTTTGGACAATATCCCAAATGAACATCAAACACCCCCGCACCACACTGCGTTTTTTGCGCGGCGGTTCCTCTTCGGGAAGATACGACCAAGACGGTTCGGGCGAAGGCGAAGGTTCCAAAGGCGAAAATTCCTGATTCGATTGCATCGTTTGCCTCAATGCACACCCTGAGGAAAGCCCTCAAGGTGAGGGATTGAACAGCTCTACGCTTGTTGACGGGCTTCTGCCACAATTTTGACGCCCGCGCTGGCGCCAATGCGGTTGGCACCGGCTTCAATCATGGCCAAGGCCTTAGCATACGAGCGGATGCCGCCCGCGGCTTTGACGCCCATCTCAGGCCCAACCACAGCCCGCATCAGGGCCACATCCTCTTCCGTTGCGCCGCCAGGCCCAAAACCAGTGGAAGTTTTGACAAAATCTGCGCCAGCCTGCTGGGCCAACAAGCAGGCCGCCACTTTTTCTTCCTGGGTCAGCGCCGCGGCTTCGATGATGACCTTGACAATGGCGTTCGCGGCGTGGGCAACCTGCACCACGGCATGAATGTCCCGTGCCACCGCATCATAGCGCTTGCTCTTCAGCGCACCAATGTTGATGACCATGTCAATTTCCGTCGCGCCATCGGCAATGGCCTGCCACGTTTCGTAAGCCTTTACCTGGGGCAGCGTTGCACCCAAAGGGAACCCTACCACAGTGCAGACTTCCACATCGTCCACGTCCGAAAGCAAATCCGCGGCCAAACGCACATACCAGGGGTTGATACACACCGAAGCAAAGTGATATTCCCGAGCTTCATTGCACAACTGCACAATCTGCTGGGTTGTGGCCTCGGGCTTGAGCAGGGTATGGTCAATCCAACGGGCAATATCTTTGGGGTCAGTAGGCGCTTCGGCCTCAGTTTCCGCAGGTGCGACGCGCGCGGTGAGGACATCGCCATCGGCAAACACGGTTTGCGCTCGCAGGCCGTGGCTTTCAGAAACGATGGTTTCCATACCGCCCTCGGCTTCCAGGGCAGCCAAAACTTCCCGGGTAACACGAGCAATCAACTGTTCTGAGGTTTCCATGCTGGCTCCTTGCTACTTGTTTTTCTTCCGAAGCACCAGGCGAATGGGGGTGCCAGGGAAGGGATGGGCTTCGCGGATGCGGTTTTCCAGATAGCGCAAGTAGGTGAAGTGCATCAACTTAGGGTCGTTGACCTGAAGGACAAACGTCGGCGGCGCCACCGACACTTGCGACCCAAAGTAGATTTTCAGCATCCGCCCGCCTTTGGTGGGCGGGGGATGACGGTCTTGCGCCTCGCGCAAAATACGATTGACATAGGAAGTGGGCAAACGGGTCAAACGCGCTTCGTTGACTTGCAATGCGGTAGGCAAAATCTTGTGCACCCGCTGACCAGTTTTCGCGGACACAAAAAGGATGGGGACGTAATCCAAAAAATGCAGTTTTTGGCGAATTTCGTCCACATACTGTTGCATGGTGTAGGTATCTTTTTCCACCGCGTCCCACTTGTTGACCACAACCACCACGCTCTTCCAGGCTTCCAACACAAAACCGGCAATATGCGCATCTTGGGCACTGATGGGCGTGGTCGCATCCAGCACCAAAAGCGCGACATCAGCCCGCCGAATAGCACGGAAAGAGCGCAATACACTGTATTTTTCCACCCCAGGCTCAATGCGGCCCCGCCGCCGAATGCCCGCGGTGTCAATCAAGGTAATGGGCGTGCCGTCGTAGGTCAAATGGGTGTCCACCGCGTCGCGGGTGGTGCCAGGAATAGGGCTGACAATGGAACGCTCTTCGCCCAAAAGCCGATTGAGCAGGCTGGATTTGCCCACGTTGGGCTTACCCACAATCGCGATGGCCACGCTTTCATCGTCTTCATCCACCGGCGGCGCGGGCGGCAGCACTTCCACCAGCGCGTCCAGCAAATCGCCCACGCCGGTGCCGTGCTGGGCAGAAATGGGGTGCGGCTCACCCAGGCCAAGTTCGTAAAACTGTGCAGCCTCGGCAAACCGGGCAACGGTATCGCATTTGTTGACAGCCAAAATGATGGGCGGGAAGGGCTTGCCATCTCGTTGGCGCTGATAACGGCGCAAAATGTCGGCCACTTCCCGATCCGCCGGGGTGACGCCGCTTTCCACATCCACCAAAAACAGCACCGCGTCGGCATCTTGCACAGCCATCTGCGCCTGCCGCCGAATTTCGTCAATGAACTGGGCTGAACCTACGGAAAGCGGCTTTTTGCCCGGCGCGGTCACCCCGGTGGGGTCAATGCCGCCCGTATCCACCACGTCAAAGACCACCCCGTTCCATTCGGTTTCTGCCACCAAACGGTCACGGGTGGTACCGGGCACCGCGTCCACCACCGCCAGGCGCTCGCCAGCCAGGCGGTTGAACAGCGTGCTCTTGCCTACATTGGGGCGGCCTACCAGGGCCACAACAGGTCGAGGTTTTGCCATCATCCTTATTCCACTTCTTCCAAGTCAACTACGGCGAATTTGCGGGTTCCAACGTGACTTCGACGGTTACCGGCAGGAAGGATTCCACCTTGACCTGCTCCTGCAACACCTCGATTTTCGGCGGCAATTGATACGTGCCTGGGCCAAGGCCGGTGGCATCCACCGTCACCCGCACAGCCGAAGGTTTCAAATTGTCAAGCACAGGCAGGGGGCCGGAAAGGATGACGTCCACCAGTTTGGGCGAAATCTCTTTCACCTTCAAATCCGCATCCAGGCCGGTCACCTCCACCGGGAGCGACATGGTCAGGCTGGTTTCAATGGCCGCCACGCCCACCTGCACCAGCACGGTGTCTTCACCAACCAAACTAATGCCTTCCGGCAACACCAGTTTGAGGCGGGCGTCAATGTCGTCGGTGGCGCCGGTGACATCCAGGGGCTCGGTTTCCACAAAGCCCGGAAGGTCACGCACCTTTTGCGGGTCCTGGGAAAAGACAGTGACCACCGGCGGCGAAACCGTGACGTTGGTAATCCGATACCCATTGGCCACCTGCCCCACGAGTTTGACCTTCACGGCCACATCGCGATAACCGCCCAATTGGCGCACGGCCACAGTGACCAACGCGCGGTCGGGCTTGAGGGAAACCCCGCTCACCCGCTGGCCGTCTGCGTCAATGGGCACCAGGCTGACTTCCCGTTTGATGGTTTCACGCGCGCCTTCAATGGAAATCTCAGCCCGAGCGGCTTCGACCTTATCCACCGCGCCCGCGGGGCCCGAAACCGTAACCGTTCGCGGCAAAGCCGTAGGCGCGGCGGCATAATAGCCCACGGCCACTTCCCCGCGCACGTCCACCGTTACGGGAACGTCTTTTTGCGCCCGCTCGTCAATGGTCACTTCCAACCGTGCCGGGGTCACCGTAACCACCTCAGCCGGGTGATAAGCCACCTCAATATGCACAGGCACGGTGTAAACGCCAGGGCCCAAGCCCGTCAAGTCCACATACGCCCGCACGCTGGTGGGATCGCCGTTGATCTGCGTCCACAAACTGCGTGGCGCCCGCAAAGAGACCCGCACTGCAATAGGTAGCCCCTGCACGACCATCAGGTCCTGCCCCAACCCCACGGCTTCCACGGTCACAGGCTGAGGATAGACGCGCACCTCGTTGGGATCCTGCGAAAGCACTGCAGAAACCCATACAGCCATAGCCAAAGCAAACGACATCAACAAGGTGCCGAAGTTTTCCTTAAGCCAGCGCCACAGGGTCATGTTTTCTCATCCTCCGGCGGGGGCGAGGCCAACAAACGCTGTCCAAAATCCCACATAGCACGCCAAAACGCGCGCGAGCGGTCGCGCTCATCGGGGAAGAAGGCATTGAGCAGGTTTTGCAACCGCTCAGGCGTAAGATGCTGGAGCAAACGGCCGTTGTGGGCCACAGAAATCGTGCCGGTTTCCTCAGAAACCACCACCACGACCGCGTCGCTCACTTCCGCAATGCCCAACGCGGCCCGATGGCGCAGGCCCATCTGCCGCTCAGGGGAACGCGCCAAAATGCCGCTGGCCGAAAGGGGCAAAACGCACGCCGCGGCCTTGATGCGGTTGCCTGCAATGATCACCGCACCATCGTGCAAAGGCGTGTTGGGGTAGAAAATCTGCAACAATAACTCAGGGCTGACATAAGCGTCGAGCAAAACGCCGGTTTCGACAAATTCCTGCAAAGACGCGGCCCGCTGAAAAACGATCAACGCACCATGATGCCGCTGAGCCAGGCGTTCCACAGCCTGCACCACCTTGGGAATGACGTTGGCTGTGGCCGCGGCGGCATCGCGCGAAAACCACATTTCGGCCTGCCCTAAGCGTTCCAATGCCTGCCGAATTTCAGGCGCAAAAATCACCGGAATGGCAAAAACCAGGGCTGGCAAAATGGTGCGCAACAGCCATGAAAACGCGGGCAATGATACCACACTGGTCAGCAAGACCACCAGGATAATCAGCGCCACCAAACCGCGCACCAAGGCCATGGCCTGGGTGTTACGCAGCCAGCGCAACGTGGCAAAAAACACCAACGTCACCAGCAGCACATCTACCGCGCTGGCCCAGGTGAAACGCTGAAGCAAAAAGAGAAGGTTATCAGCCCAACTGGTCATGGCAGGAATTGCCTTGTCACCGCCCTGTGTGGGGCGTTTATGCGTATTTCACAGCCACATCGGTTTGACGCCCCTCCTCACGGGGAATCAAGCCTACGGCCGCGGTTTGATCGTCTTTTTCCAGCCGCAAACGCGCCATGGGGGCCGGCGTGTAAGGGTTGGGGTACGGATAATACTCTGCGATTTTCCAGCCGTGCAGGGGCGCCTCACGCAGATAAAACACCTGTAAGGCGGCAATAGGGGCCTTGCCGGTGAAGGCTTCCCATTGGGCAGGGTCGTCCACGCCTTCGACCACCTCTGTGGGCGAAGCGGGCTGGTAATCTGCGGGCAATGGCAACCCGCGCGGACTCAATTTTACCCCCTCTACCCGTTCCACAAAGCGCAAACTTTTCACCATTTTGGAAGCAGGCTCTTGGAAGAGGGCGCGGTCGTCTTTGCGATGGGTCACCATCAAATGCAAAATAACGCCTCCCGCGGCCAACAAACCCACCCACAAACGCCGATTGAGTTTGGCGGGCAAAAGTAATTCAGCCTCATAGCCCTGCAAATTGCCCACTTTGAGGGGCGAAGCGCCCAATTTCTTTGCCCCGCGCATGATCGCGATTTTGGTGATGTATTCCGTCCACAAAGGCTCAATGGGGCGCAGGAAGGGATTGAGTTCAGGGCGAATGAGCAAATAGCCCATGCCCTCGCCCTCATATTCAGGGTCCAGGGCTTCAGGGCGCGCGGCAAAGGCCACAACCTCGCCTTCATCTCGGTGCGCCCACCCTTCGGGATAGTCAATAGCATAGCCCCAAAGCGGATGCACAAACGTGGGCATGTTACCCTCCCGCCACCGCGGGGATGAAGGCGATGCGGTCTCCATCCTGCACCACGTCGTCTGGTTCCACGTGGATGCCGTTGCGCATGATGATTTTGACCTCATCCGCGGGAAGCCCCAACATGTCGCGCAGTTGGGCAAACGTGGTGCCCTCGGGCACGTCCATGACCTTGGCTTCCCCAATACCCAGGTCGGGCAGATATTGGCGCAAGGTGGCAAAAACACGCACTTCGACTTGCATGGTCACCTCATTCCCAAAAAACATGCCGGAGCCCAGCGGCAAAGCAGGGACACGGCCAAACAGCCGCGCCCCTGCTCTTCATTTCTTTGGCCGCTAAGCCAAACGCCCAATTTAGTCTTCGTGGACCCAGGCGTAAACCTTGTCCAGTTCCTCGTCGGGCACGTCCCACACCACGTTGTGGGGCGGGAGCGGTTCGTAGCGCATGAACTCGGGCAGGCGGTCATCCAGGTTGGTGAAGCCAGCCCGTTCGTTGAACAGGCGCTCCATCTTGAGGACTTCCTTGCCCAGTTCCACGACGTCTTCGGCCTTCAGATCCCAGCCCATGACGCCGGCCACGCTCTCGACCATGCCCTCGAAGCCTTCGGCAATGTCGAGGATGGGGAAGGCGATGAAGAGGCAGTAACCGCTGCTGTCAATGAAGGCGGTGGTGGCCTGGAAGGCCAGGGAAAGGTCGGCCTTGCCTTCGTAGGTCATGGGATCGACCTTGCCGCCCACGCCAGCAATTTCGGGGGCGATGGTGTAGCCCGAAGTGTGGTCAGCGCCCATGGTGCTGGTGGCGTAGGTAAAGCCAATACCCTTGATCGCGCGCGGTTCGTATGCGGGCATGGATTGGCCCTTGACGGTGGGCACGCGATGCACGCCAAACATTTGAGCCGTGGCTTCCACGCCGTTGGCCAAAATGCGGCCCAAAGGCGTGTTGTTGCGGATTTCGTCGAAGAGGGCCAAAGCGCCTTCTTTGTCGCCGAATTCCAGCAGGCCACCGTCCATCGCCACAGCGATGGTGTTGCCCATTTCGATGGTGTCCAGGCCAAGGTCGTTGCACTCCTTGGTCATCATAGCCACAAAGTCCAGGTCATCAATGCCGCAGTTGGCGCCCAAAGCAAAGGCGGTTTCGTATTCGATGGGCGAGGCAATGATGGAGCCATCTGGACCGGGGTAAATGTTGGAGCACTGGATCACACAGCCGGGGTGGCAGGCGTGCCCGGTCATACCGGCCTTGCGCTTTTCCACCATTTCCGCGATCATTTCACCGGAAATCTTGGCCGCGCCTTCAAATTGCCCGCTGGAGAAGTTGCGGGTGGGCAGACCACCGGCTTCATTGATGATGTTCATCAAGACATCAGTACCATAAGCATTCAAACCGCCGCCCGGCTTGGTCAGGTCGTGGGCCAAAATGGCGTTGGTCAACTTCTTGCGGCCTTTCTTGAACAAAGCCATGTCCTTGATTTCCACGCCGGGGCCGCCCTTGTCGTCCACCACAATGGCCTTGACGTGGCGAGCGCCCATCACTGCGCCCAAACCACCGCGGCCAGCGTAACGGCCAGGGTTGTTTTCGGGATCGTTCACCGAAATACCGGCATTGGCGGCCAAAATTTCGCCCACCGGGCCGATGCCAATCACCGCGGGTTTGTGGTCATAGCGTTCCCACATAATGCGGTCCACTTCCTCCATACCTTTGCCCAGGAGGTCGCTGGCATCTTCAAACTTGACCCCATCCTTGTTGATGAAGAGATAGTACCACTTGCCATCTTTGGGCTGGCCTTCGATGATGATGGCCGCAATGCCCAATTTGGCGATCTTTTGGCTGGAAAGGCCGCCCGAGTTGGACTCTTTGATGGTGCCGGTCAACGGGCTTTTGCCGCCAAAGGAGGTACGGCCATTGCTGGGCGCGGCAGGCGTGCCAGACACCCAACCAGGGGCAATGACCAGTTTGTTGTTCGGCCCCAGGGGATGACAGGTGGGATCCACCTCGTCAAACACAATGGCCGAGGTCAGCCCCCGACCGGCCCACTTGGCCCACTTTTCGGGAATGTCCTCATAAGTGGCCGTCAGGTCGGTCATGTTGATGCGTAGAATTTTGCGGGTCATACTCTCTCTCCTTTCTACGAAAAGGTAGCAAACAACCTTGGTAGGCCGTTATTGCCCTGGCCTGTGGCGTAAATAGCCTTGCTTTGCAACGTAGGCTCGCAGTTTGGGCGACATTTGCGTGCCATCGCGATATTGATAAGGCCAAACACGGTCAATGGCAAAAATGCCTACGTGGTCGCCATCGTGCAACGGATCCTCGGTGCAAATCATGATGCCTGGTAAATTGTGTAACACTGCATTGACGAAAACGATCCCAATTTCCGTTTCGGCGAGCCCTAATTTGGCAAACAAATCGCCCAATGTGGCAGATTCTGGCAACTCAACCTCTGTTTGTGCCACGAATTTACCACCCGCTGCACGGGCAACGCCTCCATACAATGCTACGTCAATTTTCATCATACAAGGCTCTCTTTCTCTATTTTACTGTATTCCCAGGAAAATGAGGTCTCCCAAAACCCAGCAAACGTTGTCCAATCCCCCCAATCGGACAATCGCTTTTGGGGCGCAACAAACCACGCTGTCATGAACCCATCTTGTTGGCCGTGCAGCGACAGCCTATTGCTGGTTCGGAGCATCCACATTTCCTAAACGGATTCTAAACTGGTTTCATTATAACACGTTCTCCCTTGTCAGAAACCATTTTTTAGACATCTTTTCATCGCCGCGACTCGCGCTTTTTGGCCTCTGGAAGCCCCCAAGGCGCCCACTTATGCCCTGCAGCGGGCGTCTTCCTTGGCAGTTTATGCCCCCAAGAGTACAATACCTTTCCATCCCACCAACGAGGCACACCATGAGCACAACATTGCTGGGCGAATTGGCTGCACTGGCTGCGTCGGTTTGCTTCACCTTTGGGCCAACCCTGTTCACCATTGCCGGGCGGCAGGTTGGCTCGCTGGTCACCAACCGGATGCGCCTGCTGTTGGGCACTGTTTACCTTTTTGTGTTCCATTGGTTGCGTTACGGCACACCTTACCCGCATTTGGCTACCGCGCCCCTGCTCTACATGCTGGCCTCGGGTGCGGTGGGGCTTGCCCTTTCGGATATGTTCCTTTTCGAATCCTTCGTGCTCGTTGGGCCCCGGGTAGCCCTGCTCATCCTCAACCTCTCCCCTGCGCTGGCCACCGCGCTGGCCTGGTTCATCTTAGGGGAACACCTCAGCCTGCCGCAGTTAGCCGCCATTGGCGTGGTGCTGGGCGGGGTAAGTTGGGTGGTGTTGGAACGCGGTGAGGCCGACGCATCTGGCCAGCGTGCCCATCGCCACAACACCCGAGGCTTGATCTACGCGCTCATCGCGGCCGGGGTGGGCGCAATCGGCACCCTCCTGGCCAAAGTGGGCATGAGCTACGGCATTGACGCGGTCTCCGCGGCCACAGTGCGCATCTCCGCGGGCATGTTGGTGCTCTGGACATGGACCCTCTTCAGCCGCGGCCTCACGCCCACAGCCGACGCCCTGCGCGCACACCCCAAGGCCCTGGGCATCATTGCTGTAGCCGTGCTGATTGGGCCAGTTATCGGCGTTTCATTGGCCCTTTACGCGCTCAAAACCGTGCCAGTGGGCATTGCCACCACCCTGAGTTCCCTCTCGCCCATCTTGCTGCTCCCCATCGGGCACTGGGTTTTCAAAGAGCGCATCACCCCTCGCGCCATCCTGGGCACCATGATCGCGACTGCGGGGGTGGTTTGGTTGCTCACCCTCTAAAGGCGCAAACCCACGGTTCCTCGCGGTGTG
The DNA here is from genome assembly GCA_013154225.1 of Chloroflexota bacterium. Taxonomy (GTDB): domain Bacteria; phylum Chloroflexota; class Anaerolineae; order Anaerolineales; family DRMV01; genus DRMV01. The sequence continues at coordinate 4,061 of JAADCW010000087.1, read as the reverse complement.
ACACGCCTTTGCCCAAAAAGGCAAGGAAAATATCATGTGCGGTCGTTTTACCCTTACCCTGACTACTGAAGCCCTCCAGCAAACTTTTCGCGATTTCATCTTCCCCGACGGCATCCAGCCCCGTTACAACATCGCGCCCGGCCAGCCCATTCTGGTCATCCCCAACGATGGGCGCAAACAGGCTACCCACTTCCTTTGGGGGTTCATCCCCTCCTGGGCCAAAGACCCCCAGCGCTACCGCTTCATCAACGCGCGGGCAGAAACCGCGTGGCAAAAGCCCTCGTTTCGGGCGGCCTTTCGACGGCGGCGCTGTTTGGTGCTGGCCGATGGCTTTTACGAATGGAAGCGGGAAGAAGGCAAACGCGCCCGCCCCTTCTACTTCACCATGAAGGACCGCCGCCCCTTTGCCATTGCCGGCATTTGGGAACACTGGCAAGGTGCGGACGGCTCGGAAATCATCGGCAGCGCCCTGCTCACTGTCTCCGCCAACGCGTGCGTCGCGCCCATCCACGATAGAATGCCCCTCATCCTCCCGCCCGAAGCCTACGACCAATGGCTCGCGCCCGGAGAACAGCCTCCCGAGCGCCTGCGTCCGCTCCTTCAACCGTATCCCGCAGAAGCAATGCAGTGCTGGCCGGTTTCGCCTGAGGTCAACAGTCCTCGCGTTGACGCGCCCCATCTCATCGAGGCAGTGGAAGCATGACTCCCTCTGTGGCAGGCATTGTGCTGGCCGCGGGCCAGGCCAAACGCATGGAAGGGCGGCTCAAGCAACTCTTACCGTGCCAGGGCGAAGTGCTGGTGCATCGTGCCGCGCGCGTCGCGCTGGAAGCTGGCCTCACGCCGGTGTGGGTCGTCGTGGGCGCAGAAGAAGCCCGGGTGCGGGATGCCCTCCAAGACTTGCCAGTGCAGTTCCTTTCCAACCCGCACTGGGCAGAGGGCCAGAGCACATCAGTAGCCGCCGCAGCCCGCCAACTGCGTGCCAGCCAAGCCCCTGCCGCGGTGTTCCTTTTGGCCGACCAACCCTTTGTGCCCCCCGCGCTGATACAGCGCCTGATCGCGGCCTGGCAGGCCCATCACGCGGCCATTGTCGCGCCCCGCATCGCGGGCCAGCGCGGCAATCCGGTTCTGATTTCTGCAGAAATCTTCCCCCTGCTGGAAACCCTCACCGGCGACCGCGGGGCCAGAGCCTTGTTTGCCGCGCATCCGCCCCTGGAAATTCCCTGGGATGACCCGCGAGCGCGTGCGGAAATTGACACACCCGAAGATTACGCCCGCTGGTGCCAGCCCTAACACCTGGAAGCAGCAAAAAAGGGCGCCGAAGCGCCCTGGGGGTTGTGCCTGCGTTGAAGCGAGCATCGAGCAAAGCCTCTACTTCGCGGGGGGATTGTAGTAGTTGTACACCGCCTCACCCAAATCGGCCAACAAATTCGAGCCGTAATCCCACAACAGTTCCTGCTTGCGGTAGAGGTAAATCGAAAGGATATAGTTCCCGCCGGGGGTATAGACGATGCCCGCGTCGCTGATCAGGTGAATCGCGCCGTCGGGGCCGGTGACCCAGCCGTGCTTATGGGCCACCCGTGTGCCTTCGGGCACGCTGGCTTCCAACAACACCGCAATTTTGTTGCGGGAAAGCAGATCAATCATGCGGCGGCATTCGGCTTGGGTAATTTCCCCTGGGAAGGCGGCAATCAGCGCGCCGCCGCCATCGTTGGCGCATTGGTAAATGTCGGCCAAAAGGGTGCCCATCTCTGCGGGCGTGGTCTGGTTGTAGGGGTCGGGGTCAGTGCTGATGTCCGTGCGCTGATTGGCCGGCGTACGATAAACTGCCAGCAAAGGCGCACCCGCGTAAAAATAGCCAGCCAAAAACGTGTTCTGAAGGCCCAGGGTGCGCATGTCTTGGGTCACTTCCAACGGCCCCCGATCACGGTCAATCACATTTTCAATCAGCCAATCCGAAGGGTCGTTGCCCGATTTGTCAATCATCTCTTCCAGCCAGCGGTTGACCTCGCCCGGTGGGTTGGTGCCGTCAATGCGGCGGAAAACCGACACCATAATGGGTATTTTGATGGTACTCGCGGCTGTAAAGGCCACATCTGGCGGAATGGGCACTTCCCGGCCGTTGTCGGTGACGAAATAGATTTCCTCGCCAGTCTGAAGATCCAGCAAATAGAGCCCCATGATACCGTCAAAGCCTTCCACCTTGGCCGTTTGCTGTAGCAAAACCTTGAGGTTTTGGAAAGACGGCCTCGGCGGATTGACCCGATGCAAAGGAAGCGCCACCACCCGCTGGGTTGGCGAGAACAACGCCCGCTCGATCAGTGGGATGGCCTGATCAATATCCAACGTCAGGCCAGGCTGCCCAGGCTGGAATTTAACCGTACCCACCACGGGCTGAGGCGGAATGGGCGGCTGGTCGTAACGGGCTGCGATTTCATCTTTGAGATAAGCGCGCAAGCGGCTTTCGGAGTAATGCGCCACCAAAGGCACCTTTGGCGGCGGTGGCACACGGCCCCAGAGGAAATCCCAAAAGCCTTTCCAAAACGAAGTGCGAGTGCGCGCCTGCTCCACCGCGGCCATCATGGTGTCAATATCCAGTTCAAAGCCCACCACCGCGGGGGACATGTGAATAACCGCATCGCCGTAATGCAGTTCAATGGGTTGGTTAAAAACCTCATTGAGCCGCTCTGCCGCGGCCTGCCTATCCAGGCCGCCCACGGGCACGCCGCCAATAGTGGTGCCAGGCGGCAGCAAAGCCCGAAAACGGCTGTAACGCACCAGTTGGAATGCCAACAAGCCCACAGCGCCCAGCAAGGCAAACGTGGCCAGCAGGCGCAGCACAGAGAGCGTGGGGCGTGAACGTCCAGAGTAATACATAGCGTCCTCAGTAAAAACAGCCTCAAAAGGCCGCAATTCCCAAGAAAATGAAGGAAAACAACGCGGGGCAGCCAGGCCGCCCCAGGTGCCAATTTTACCACTTTGGAGTAAAATTGCAGTGCAAGATTTTAATCCCCCTTTTAGAAGAGAGGTTCCCAATGCTCCGTGCCTGGCTGATTTATCTCTCCAAGGCTGATTGGGCCCAGCGAATGATGAGCCATTGGGCCCCAGCCTGGCGGGTCGCCTCACGCTTCGTTGCCGGCGACCGCCTGGAAGATGCCATCCGTGTTACCCGCGAACTCAACAACCAGGGCATCTTTGTCACCCTGGATCATCTGGGGGAATCTACCACCAATTTGGACGAAGCCCAACAAGCCACCGAACACATCTTACAAATGCTCGACGCACTCAACGAAGCCCAGGTCAAAGCCAACGCGTCCATCAAACTCACCCAAATTGGGCTGGCATTGGACAAAGCCGCATGTGAGGCCAACTTACGCAAGATTTTGAGCCGTGCCAAGGAATACGGCATCATGGTACGCATTGATATGGAAGATTCGCCCTGGGTAGATGCCACCCTGGATTTATACGACAAGATGCGCGCAGAAGGCCTGGATAATGTGGGCGTGGTTATTCAGTCCTACCTCTACCGCAGTGAAGACGATGTGCGCCGCCTGATGCAGCACGGCGCGCGGGTGCGGCTGGTCAAAGGCGCTTACAAAGAGCCCCCGGAAATCGCCTACCCCAAAAAGCAGGATGTGGACGCAGCCTACGATCGCCTCACCCGGATGTTGATTGACGGCGCCAAGGCTGCTGGCGCGCCGCCGGCCAGTGAAGATGGCAAATGGCCGCCCATCCCCGCGCTGGGCACCCACGACGAAGCCCGCATTGCTTACGCCAAAGAATACGCTGCCAGCGTGGGCTTGCCCAAAGAGGCCATGGAATTCCAAATGCTCTACGGCATCCGCCGCGACCTCCAACGCCAATTGGCCGAAGAGGGATATCCGGTGCGGGTGTATGTACCTTACGGCACAGAATGGTATCCCTACTTCATGCGCCGCCTGGCCGAGCGGCCTGCTAACCTGTGGTTCTTTGTCTCCAACTTTTTCAAGAAATAAAAAAACCGAGTTGCGGCTAAGCGCGTTTTGGCCGCGGTCGCTCCACAACCTCTGCGCAACGCGCTGTTT
>JAADCW010000052.1 GCA_013154225.1 Chloroflexota bacterium | reverse complement strand
AAACCCAGCGTTTTTTAGGGTGATTGCTAACCCTTCTTCGCCCAGCACATACACCTCTTCTCCGGGCGAAAGCGCCTCTTGCAGCGCGTGGGCCGCGGCCAGGGCTGAGTTGAGAATGCGGTCTTCCGTCACTTCCACGCCCAAACTGCGCAGTTTTTCCACATATTGCGCGACCGACCGGGTCGCGTTGTTGGTCACAAACACCGAGCGAATGCCCAGGGCATCCAAACGGGCAAACAAGGTGGGCAAATCGCCCAAGGGTTGATGCGCGCGCCACAGCACGCCGTCCATGTCTAAGATCAAACCGCGAATGTTTTGCATCGTGCGCCTCTTGTTCACCAGGATAAAACAGCACCGCGCCGAGCCCAAGCCCGACGCGGCGTCATGGTCTGCTTTAGAGTTCCGCTTTGGGCGGGGGCTCTAACACCTTATCCACCAGGCCATATTCTGCGGCTTCCTGGGCGCTCATGTAGTAATCGCGCTCGGTGTCGCGTTCAATGGCCTCAATGGGCTGGCCGGTATGCGCGGCCAAGATTTCGTTGAGCCGAGCCCGCAAGCGCAGAATTTCCTTGGCCTGGATTTCAATATCCGAGGCCTGGCCCTGCGCGCCACCCAAAGGCTGGTGCATGTGAATGGTGGCGTGGGGCAAAGCATACCGCTGGCCTTTGGTGCCCGCGGCCAACAGCACAGTGCCAAACGAGGCCGTCAGCCCCACGGCAACAGTGCTGATGGGATTGGTAATCATCTGCATGGTGTCGTAGATGGCCAAACCAGCGTAAATCTGCCCACCAGGCGAATTGATGTACATTTGAATGGGCGCTTCAGGGTCTTCCCGATTGAGGTAGAGCAACTGCGCCACAATCAAATTGGAAACCTGGTCGTTGATGGGCGTGCCCAAAAAGACAATACGCTCTTTCAACAACAAGGAATAGATGTCGTAAGCGCGTTCGCCACGCCCCGAACTTTCAATGACCATCGGAATGACCGCTTGCGGGTCAAACATCAGGCACCTCCTTGCCTATGCGTCTTCACCATCCGAAGCGGCTTCGGTCTCTTCCTCTTCCGAGCCAGCCTCTTCCTCAGCCTCGGCAGCGGCTTCTTCGGCTTCGGGGGCTGCCTCTTCGGCCTCAGCAGCGGCTTCCTCTGCAGGCGCTTCGGCTTTGCTTTCTTCAGCTTCGGCCTCTTCGGCTTCGCCTTCTTCTTCCGCTTCGCCCAATTCGCCCTTGGCCAGGGCAATGGCATATTGCTGGGCCTTCAACATGAGTTCATCCAAGGCAACAGCCTGGAGCAAATCCTGAATGAAGCGCTGGTCGCGGGCCAAACGGCGGGCGTCTTTGGGGTCCATGTAGGCCAACATCTGCCCCAGTTGGTTGCGGGTGGCTTCCACCACTGTGTCTTCATCCACCGAAAGTTTGGCATCGTCGGCAATGGCCGAAAGCACCAGGCGGCGCTTCACAGCCAGTTCCGCATCAGCCCGCAGTTCCTCGCGCAGGCCCTCTTCGTCGGTGCCGCGAGCTTCCAGGAAAGCCTCCCACGACATCCCCTGCCGCTCGGCCTGGCTCTTGTATTCCTTCAGACGCTCTTCAATTTCCTCTTCCAGCATCTGCGGCGGGTATTTGATTTCGGCCTGCTCGATGATCTTGTCCAGCACCTGCTCAAGATATTCCGCATCGTATTTGGAACGCTTGGCTTCGCCGTATTGCTCGCGCAGGGTATCCCGCAGTTGCTCGATGGTTTCGTATTCGCCAAACTGCTGGGCAAATTCGTCATCCAATTCGGGCAGGGCGCGGGCCTTGATCTCGGTGACTTCCGCCTTGATCACCACGGTTTTGCCCCGCAGATCTTCGTCATCGTGATCTTCGGGATAGGTGTAGGTCAAGGTTTTGGTGTCGCCCACTTTGGCGCCGGCAAATTCTTCGGGGAAGCCGGGATAAGGCCATTCGCCATCGTGGGGCTCTTTTTCGATGAGCACCGGGTGGTTTTGATCAACGAAGAGCGGCTCGCCATCTTCCTTGCCTTCTTCGTAGGCTTCGACGTTGAGATACACCACGTCGCCCACTTCCGCAGGGCGGTCCACCGGCTCTAACACCGCAAACATCTCACGGTACGCGTTCAACGCGTTTTCGATTTCCTCTTCGTCCACTTCCGGCGGCTCATAGGGCAGACGGATGTCACGGTAATTGCCCAAATCCACATCGGGCGCAAGAGGCACCAGCAGTTTGAACGTCGGCGGGTCCAGGGAGACAATCTCTTCCACTTTCCCGGCCGCGTAGGGCTTGATTTCTGCCTCGGTCAATGCCTTGGGGTAATATTCATCCAACAAGGCATCAATGGCCTCTTCTTCAATCGCCTTTTCGCCCACTTTGCGCACAATGATTTCATAAGGCGCTTTGCCAGGGCGAAAGCCGGGGATTCTCATCCGACGAGAATATTCTCGGGCAATCCGACGCTTTGCCCGTTCCAGTTCTTCGGTGGGCAGTTCCAGCGTCAACAAGGCTTGATGGTCATCACGGATTTCGGTTGTGACTTTCAAGGCTCTAACCTCACAAAAGGGATCGCTAATTCAACGCGCCCAATTATAACACCGCTGGCCCTCTCGGCCAGCGGTTTGGGGCCCGTCTGTCGAAAATAGACTTTGCGCAATGGGCATGGTGGGACTCGAACCCACACGCCTCGCGGCACCAGATCCTAAGTCTGGCGCGTCTGCCAATTCCGCCACATGCCCAACGCGGGCATATTATACCCCAAGCGGCGGCCATTCTCCTGGCACGGCTCTTGCACCCTTTGGGGCGACGTTTCACCCTATCTTGCCCATTCGCAACATCTTTTTTCAAAGGAGTTCCCTATGCACACCTTGACGCCTGAAGAAATCCGCATGTGGATTGGCGGCCTGGTCTTCCTGTTGGGTATCGCCACTTTTGCCATTGGCATCTTTGTTCTGGTCGTTCGGGCCATGAACAAAGACATCCAACGCGTGGCCGCCCATACCGCCCGGCTGGCGCAAAAAGGCATCATTGAGGATGCGTCGGGGCTGGTTGGCAACGCTTCCGCGCTGGTGACCGCGCTTACCCGCCTGGTGCAGACCACGGCCGGCGTTGGCGCGTCGCTCATTTTCCTGGGCCTTGGGCTCATGTACGTGGCTTATCAATACATCCTCCCCATCTCCTAAACCTATTCCCCAATCCATTTTCACCTTTTTGGATCTGCCATGCCCATGACTTTTCTTCCCGCGCTTCAAGATCGTCTGCCCACGGACGCGTTTCCGTGGGTGGTAGCCGCGCTGCTACAAGATTCCCTGGTATGGGAAGCCCTCCACAACGGGCTTGGAGAACAAGCGCTGGCACAACTTGATGCTGACCCCACCGCGTGGTCGCCTGGGGCTCTGGCGCATCTGGCGCTGGAACACAGCACTGTTCCCGATCAAGAGCCATCCCAAGCCCCGCAAAACCTTTCCCAGGCCGCGCAGCAGGCCCTCCTGCTCATGCAATTTCGTCAAGATCAAGGCCGCTGGGAAGGGCTTGGCGACCTCCTGGCCGACGCGCCGCACCATTGGCTGACAGCCGTAGCCATTGCTTACGGCTGGGCTGAAGACCGCTCGGCCCTGCTCCACGCGCTGGCCGAAATTCCGCGTGGGGGCACCCTGGGCTTGCACGCCATCCTCAGCCAGCCCATGCCGCCCGAAATGCAGGCCATCCACCTGGCCGATTTCCTGCGGGTGCTGCCCGCAGACCAGCGCACGGGTTTGCTCTGGAAAATGCAATCTCGGCGGCCAGCGTTGGCACGCAAAGCAGCGCAAAACCTTCCGAACAACGGCCTGCCCAAGCCCTACCAGGCCTGGCAGCAGGCCGCGCGCCATTGGGTTTCCGACCAGGTGGAAGAAGCCCAAAGCGCGCTCAACACCGCGTGGGAAGAAACCCGAAAACTCACCGCAGCCCTGGCCGCGCATCAGGCCTGCCTGGCCGAGCGCATGGGCGACCACACCACCGCGCTCACCGCGTGGGAACAAGCCGTGGCCGCGGAGCCGCAATCGCCCATTTTTGCCGCTCGGCGGGCCTTAGCCCTTCACCGCAGCCGGCGCAGCGACGAAGCACGCGCCATCCTGCCAGAACATCCGCAACACCCTGCCCTGCTGGCCGCAAGCGCCCAAATTTTGCAGGCCGCGCATCCTCAAACCGCGCACCAGTTTGCCCTGCAGGCGCTGGAATCGCCCGACCAATTGCCCGACGCACTGCTCGAAACCCTCATCCAAACCCTGCAGGCCCTGGGCGACATCCCCGCGGCCGCGAACGCGGCGCAGGCTCTGGTGCACCGCCGCCCCAACGACCTCGACACCTTAGACACTGCCGCTACCCTGGCGCAGCAGGCCGAATTTTGGCCGCAAGCCTTTGAATTTGCCCTGTTGGCCCACCATCTGGCGCCCAACGCGGCGCGCCTGCGCCGACTGGCACAGGCCCAGCAGGCCCTGGAAATGCTTCCCCAAGCCCTGGCTTCCTGGAAGGCGCTCACCGCGCTGCCCGAAGCCACGGCCGACGATCATCTGGCGCATGCGGAACTCGCCCTGCAGTTGGGCGCGACCGAAGAGGCCCTCGAGGCCGCGGAAGCCGTGCTGGCAGAAGCGCCCCAGCACCCCCTCGCCCTCACCATCTTGGGCAAAGTGGCCGCAGCCCAAGGCGATCTGGACAAAGCCCGCGCCCTGCTTGAAGAAGCAGTGCAGCAGCATCCGCAAAACGCCGCGCCCTACCTCGCGCTGGCGCAGGTGCTGGCCGCCCAAGAAGGGCCCTCAGCCGCGCTGGAAACCCTGCAAACCGCAACCCATGCCCTCCCCCAAGAGGCCGAGCCGTTTTACCAATTGGGGCTGTATTACCTGGAAAGCCAGCGGCCTGCCCACGCCCGCCAGCCCCTGGAAACCGCCCACAACCTGGCGCCCCAGCGCACCGACATTGCGCTGGCGCTGGCCCGCACTTATTTGGCCTTGGGCCAAGCCGAAGAAGCCCGCCAACTCCTCAGCCGCTACCACCTCCAAGAGCGGCACCCCGTACCCAAAGTGGCCCGTCTGCTGGCTAAGGCCCATCTCGAAGCCCAGGCGCCCCGAGAGGCCGCCGCGGTGCTCGCGCCCCTGGCCCAACAGGCCAATGCCTCACCCGAAGACCTGCTGACCTATGCGCAGGCCCTCTTGGCCGCCAAAACCGACGCAGACCGTGCAGAAAGCGCGCTTCGCGCCGCGCTGGAGCGGGTTCCCGATGATGAGGAACACCGCCTGTTCCGCACCGATATCCTCTCCGCGCTGGCCGAAGCCCAACTCGCGCAAAACAAACCCGAAGACGCGCTGGAAACATATCGGGAAGCCCTGCGTCTGCTTCCCGATGGGCACCCCAAACGCCAACAACGCCTGGCGCGCGGCTTGGCCGAGACCGCGCTTTCGCTCCATCGGCCTGAAATTGCCCTCGCCAGCCTGGAAGAAGCCCTTCAGCAAGCCCCTTACGACGTGGCCCTCCACCGCCTGCAGGCTGAAGCCTATCGTCAGGCCGGCTTTGAGGAACAGGCGCTCCACGCGGCCCGCCAAGTGCTGGCCTTCAAACCCAACGACCCCGACACTGCGCTCTGGTATGCCCGCCTGGCCCATGATTTGGGACAAGGCCACATCGCGACCGAAACCCTGCGCCCGTGGCTCGACCAGGTGGAAGAGCATCCCGAAGCCGCCCTGCTCTTGGCCGAAATTTACCAGGATATGGGTCAGCCTGAGCAGGCCCTCCAGGTGCTGGAACGCCTCCTACAACAAGCCGAACACATCAACCCCGCAGAATGCGCTCGGGCCGGCGAGCAACTCCTCGCGCTCCAACGCCCTGGCCTGGCCATCACGTGCTTGCGTCGGGCTGTGCACAGCCCCAACAGCCCCTTGAAATGGCACCTTTCTCTGGTGCGCGGTCTGCAAGCCCAAGGGCTTTGGGACGAAGCCATCCAAACCGCGCGGGCAGCCCTGGCCCGGGAAGACGGCGACCAAGACGAAAACCTGCGCGCCGCGCTCTATCTGTCCATTGTCCACAGCGCGCTGGCGCAGGACGACCCCAACACCGCGGCCCAAGCCCTGGAAGAAGCCCAACAGCGCCATCCTCAAGCGCCCACCTTGCAGCGGGCGGCCATCACCCTCTGGCGCGCCTTGGGGCAATATGGCCGGGCACTGGAAGCCGCGGAAGAATACCTGGCCGAGCATCCCACCGATTTACAAGCCCGCGCCCGGGCTGCGGAACTGGCCGCGGCCCTGCTCAACCCCGCGCTGGCCCGCCAATTCCTCCAGCCCAGCCACACCACCGCAGACGAGCGCAACACACCGCAAACCACCACGGCCTACCTGACCACCGCGGCCGAAATTGCCCTTAGCGAAGGGCGGGAAGTCGCGGCCGCGGAAATTCTGACCACCGCGCTGGATTACCTCCCCGTGGTGGACGACCAGGCCCTCAAAGCCCACCTCAGCGCACTGCAAGCCCGCCTCAGCGCCCGCCAAGGCGACATGGCCACCGCGGAAACGCACTTACAGCAGGCCCTGGATGCCTTGCAGCAAATCAGCCTGACCTCCGAAACCGTCAACGCGTGGGCAGGGGTGGCCGAAGCCGCGCTGGAATGCCGCCATTGGGAAACCGCCCAAGAACTGGCCGAGCGCATCCAACAGGCTTGCCCCCACGACGCCTCAGCCGCGCTGCGGGTTGCCCGCTTCACCGTGCTCATTGCAGAAGCCCAGGCCCGCTGTGAAGCCGTGGAAGCCATCAAACAGGCGCCCGGCCCCGAGGCCTTGAGCGAACATGCGCAGGAAAAATGGGAGCAAGGGCTCAAAAACGCCATCCGTGCGCTGGAAGGCATTACCACGGCCAAACCCGAAAGCCACCCTGCCATCACCCGCTGGCAGGCCCGCGGGCAAGCCATTTTCCAAGACCAACTCACCCAAGCCCTGCTGGCCGACCCCACCCCCGAAGATATGGCCGCCGCGCTGGGCGTGCTCCAGCGGCGCAAAAAGCCCCTGGGCGACCTGCCGCCCGCGCACGCCGACCACCCCTTGGTGCGCTTCCACCTCGCGCTTCTGCTGGAGCAGGCCGAACAACCTGACTTCCCTGCGGCGCAGGAACACGCCAAATTCGCCCAACAGCATCGCCCCCGCTGGGCTGCCGCACACTTCCTCTCGGCCCGCATTGGCTACCGCGCAGGCGAATACGAGGCCGCGCACAAGGCCATCCAAAACGCGCTCACCCTTCAGCCCGAGGAACCCCGCTGGCATGTATGGGCCTCTGAAATTGCCCTGGCCCTGGACGACCTGGACACCGCCCGCGAACACCTCGAACAAGCCGCCCTCTTGGAACCCGACCACCTTGAGCACCACCTGCGGCTTGCACAAATCTATCGAGATTTAGGCCAGCCCGAACAAGCCCTGCAGGTGCTGGAAAACGCCCTGAAAACCTTCCCCACCGACGCGGCCCTTCACCTGGCGTTGGCACAAACCCTGCATCGGTTAGGGCAACTGGACCGGGCGGCCTACCACGCAGACAAAGCCATCCGCGCCGATCGCCAGGCCGCGGCACCGGTGCTCCTGCGGGCGCAAATCGCCCTCGACCAACACGATGCCGAAACCGCCGAGAGCCTGATGGCCCGCTGGTTGGAACAGCACCCTTACCATCCTGATGCCACCCTTTGCCTGGCCAAGGCCCTGCAAGCCCAAGGGCGGGAAGAAGAAGCCCTGCAGGTGATCGAGGAAACCCTGCCCCACGCGGATGATGCCCTGCCGCTTTACATTCTGCGGGCAGAACTGCTCAAACAGGTGCATGGGCCTGCCGCTTCGGTGGAAGCCTGGCGCTCGCTGCTGGCCTCTCGGCCCGACGCACCCGCACTGTGGCTTGGTTTGGCCCAAGCCCTAGCCGAAGCCCACCAAAGCGCGGCCGCCCAGGAAGCCGCACACAAAGCCCTCCGCAACGTGGACGCGCTTTCGCCAGAGCAGCAACTGCAACTCCATTTGCTCCTGGGCAACCTGGCCAAAGAGCGCGGCGATTTGGACCTGGCCATCCATCACTTCAGCGAAGCCCTCCAAATCGCGCCCGACAACCTGGAAGCCCTGCTCAAACTGGGCGAAACGCAAATGGCACGGCAACTCTATCGGGAAGCCCTGGAAATCTTCACCCAGGCCCAACAATTAGCCCCTCATGACGCCCGCCCCTACTATCAGGCCGGCTTGGTTTACAAAGCCGTGAAAGATTACGAACAAGCCGAAGCCATGTTCCGCAAAGCCGTGCAGTTAGACCCGAACGACAGTCGCGCCAAGCGGCAACTGCGAAGCATGGCCGTGGTCAACTTGCTCAACCGCCCCACGGGCATCAACATCCTCTAAACCCGCCCGATTGGGCCCGCGCCTTGAGGCGCCGTTCCTAAGGTACTCTATGACGAACACAAATCTTCTCCCTCGCTCGCAATGGCTCACCTTGTTGCGCACCGGCATCAGCACGGGCGCGTGGGATTTCGTGCGACAGGCCGCGGAAGCCTATTTGGCCGCGGTGCCTAACGACCTGGAAGTCCGCCTGCTGCAGGCCGAAGCCCTGCTGGGGATGGGAAAACACCAGCAGGCCTATGACCTCGCCACTGAGGTTGCGGCCTCAGACCCCGAAAATGCGTACGCACACAGCCTGCGGTGGCGCGCGCTGCCGCCCGACGCGGCGCTGGAACAGCGCGGCGAAATTGCGGGTGCGCTGACCGCGTTGGGCACGCCGCCGGCGGGCGCGGTACCGCCTTCGTGGGGTCTGGCCCTTCAGCAGGCCTATCAAGCCATGAAAACCCACGATTTAGAAGCCGCACAACAGGCGCTTTTCCCGGCATTGCCCGGCAACGATCACATTGCCCTGCTGGCCGTCGCGCATCTCCGCCTGGTTTGGGCCCAAGGCGACTGGGCAGCCACCCTTCACCTGGCGCGCACATATTACCGCCGCTGGCCCAAAGCCCTGCCCATTCGGCTCATCTTGGCCCACCATTTGGCCGAAAGCGGGCAGGAAACCGAAAGCGTGGCCTTGCTTCATCAGGCCGCCATTGACGACCCCGCGGGCGAAGTGGTCCAACGGCTTTTCGGACCCAACCATCCTTATCAGGCCCTGTGGCCTGGGCACCTGGCCGCGCCGATGGACATCCCCTTGCCGGCACAAGTCGCCGCCGCGTTGGGGCGCAACCGCCTTCCCGGTGAAGCCGAAGAAAACGCGGGAGAAAAAGCGGCCCCGGC
>JAADCW010000182.1 GCA_013154225.1 Chloroflexota bacterium | reverse complement strand
TTTATGCGTCGTCTTTGGCCGTTGTTCCTCGTGCTGTTTGCCGTCATTGGGCTGGCGGCTTGCCAATCTCAGCCCGAAGCCACCCCAACGCCGTCCCTGCCGCCGACGCCTACCGCGGCCCCTCAGGTTACACTGATCACCCCTACGCCACAGCCCACACCTGAGCCGCGCACCCTCACCATCTGCATGGGGCAGGAACCGCAAACCCTCTACCCCCTCGCAGGGGAGACCCAGGCCATGCGCAACATCCTGGCCGCGGTGTACGACGGCCCCATTGAATACCGCACGTTTGGCTTCCAGCCCGTGATTTTGGAAAAACTGCCCAACACAGCCGACGGCGACGCCACGATGGTCGAAGTGGACGTGGCCCCTGGCGAGTGGATTGTTGATGCCAAAGGCAATCTGACCACCCTCAAAGAAGGTGTGTCCTTCTTCCCTTCAGGCTGCCACTCCATCCGCTGCGCGCTCAAATACGACCCCGAAATGGGCTCGGTGAGCATGGACCAACTTCAGGTCACCTTCCATCTGCTACCGGGCCTGACCTGGTCGGATGGGCAGCCCTTGACCGCAGAGGATTCGGTTTTTACCCACAATCTGGTCTCCGCGGCCGACACCCCTGCTCACGGCCGCTACCTGGATCGCTTGCGCCACACCGCGGCCTATGAGGCCCCCAACAAAACCACCGTGGTGTGGAAGGCGGTGCCAGGGTATCGGGATCCGACGTATTACCTGAACTTCTGGATGCCTTTACCCGCCCACCTGTGGGCAAAATATGAACCCAAGGAATTGCTCTCCCTGCCCGAGGCTACCCGTGCGCCTGTGGGGTGGGGCCCTTATGTCATTGACGAGTGGAAGTCGGGCGAATACATCCGCTTGCACCGCAATCCGCACTACTTCCGCTCACCAGAAGGCTTGCCCAAATTCGATTATCTGGTTTTCCGGTTTGTCTCCAGCCCTGAGCAGGCCCTGGAAGATTTGCAATCCGGCGCGTGCGACGTGGTAGATGAAACCGTGGATTTGCTTTCCGTGTCATCGCAGTTGGATGCGCTGGCAAAGGAAGGCAAAATTAGCGCCTATTACGCCGAAGGCACTGATTTTGAACGCCTGGACATGGGCATTCGCCCTGTGAGTTACGATGATGGCTGGCAGCCCGGCGACCGGGACGACTTCTTTGGCGATGAGCGGGTGCGGCAGGCTTTTGCCTACTGCCTGGATCGCCAGAAGGTGGTGGAGGAAGTGTGGGGCGGCCATGCCACTGTGATGGATTCCATCGTGCCTGCGGAAAGCGCGCTTTACAACGACAAGGTGACCAAATACACCTACGATCCTGCCAAGGGCGCGGCCTTGTTGGAAGCCGCAGGCTGGGTGGACAACGACGGCAATCCCGCCACCCCGCGCGTTTATCAAGGGGAACCCGCGGCCATCACCTGGGGCGATCCTTTGGTGCTGAGATATTGGGCGCCCAACACACCCAGGGAAGCCCAAGCCGCTGAAATCTTCAAACAATCGGCCGCGGCGTGCGGCATTGAGTTGCAGGTCAAATTGTGGGATGACCCCGCTCAACTCTATGCCCCCGGCCCCGATGGCCCCATCTTTGGCCGCAAATTTGATTTGGCCGTGGTGCCCATGCGCATGAGCGTTCAGCCGCCGTGCACCTTGTGGACCCGTGACGCCATCCCAGGCGACGGCACTTTGACCGTCAAAGACGTGCCATGGCTGCTCAAGATTTTTGGCAAAACCCACGAAGACGAAACCGCGTTCCCCTATGGGTGGGCGGGCTGGAACGATACGGCCTACGTCAACACCACCTTTGACGGCTACTGCCGCGCGGCCAACGACAGCCTGCCCGACGAGGAAGCCTACAAAACCAGCGTCAGCCAGGCGCAGGAAATCCTCGCCGCGGACGTCCCTTCGTTGATGCTTTTCCGCAAGCCGCGTATTGCCGCTACCCGTGCTGACTTCTGCGGGTTCGTGCTCGACCCCAGCGCGGCCAGCGACTTGTGGAATTTGGAACTGTTTGACGACGGCCCGGCCTGCCGGTAGGCCAGCATCCGAGCTCGGCTGTTACCTTGGGCCAGGCCGTGACCCAAGGGCGCGGTACGCGCTTATTTTGCAGGCAAAGACACTTTCCCTTGAGGCTTTGCCTGCTTGGCCTTTGTTGCCTTGAACCCTCTTGACCCGTAGCGATAACCTCTTCAAGGAGTTTGACCATGACCACCAAACTAACCCCAGAACAGGAAACGCAAGCCATCAATGCTTTGCGCTTTCTGGCTGCCGATATGATTCAGACCGCGAAATCCGGCCATCCTGGTTTGCCGATGGGTGATGCCGCGATTGCTTACACCCTTTGGACGCGGCATTTGCGCCACAACCCTAAAAATTCCAAATGGCCGAATCGCGATCGCTTCATCCTTTCGGGCGGGCATGGTTCCGCATTGCTTTATGCCCTGCTGTATCTGACCGGCTACGATTTGCCCCTGGAAGAACTCAAGCGCTTCCGCCAATGGGGTAGCCTGACCCCTGGGCATCCTGAAGTGGGGTTGACCCCCGGCGTGGAAACCACCACCGGCCCTCTGGGGCAGGGCTTTGCCAACGGTGTGGGCATGGCCATCGCGCAGGCGCACATGGCCGCTAAATTCAACCGCCCGGGGTATCCCATTTTCGACCACTACATTTACGCCATTGTCACCGACGGCGATCTGATGGAAGGCGTGGCTTCTGAGGCTGCTTCGCTGGCCGGCCATTTGCGGCTGGGACGCCTGATTTACTTCTACGACGACAACCGCATTACCATTGATGGCAGCACCGATATTGCCTTTACCGAAGACCGCGGCAAGCGGTTTGAGGCTTATGGCTGGCAGGTGCTTTATGTGGAAGATGGCAACGATGTGGAAGCCATTGACGCGGCCATCAACAAAGCCAAAGCCGACCCCCGCCCCTCGCTTATCGTGTGCCGCACCCACATTGGCTACGGCTTGCCTCACAAGCAGGATACTCCCAAAGCCCACGGCGAACCCCCGGGCGAGGAAGAATTGGCCGAAGCCAAACGCCGCTTGGGGTGGCCTGTGGAGCCAAAATTCTACGTTCCCGATGAGATCTTGGCCTTTTATCGCCAGGCCATTCCCCAAGGGGAAGCCTGGGAACGCGCCTGGGCGGGCATGTTGGACGCCTATGGGCGCAAGTACCCTGACCTGGCGCGCGAACTGGAGCGCCGTTGGTCTGGCAAACTCCCCAAAGATTGGGACGCGGACCTGCCCACCTTCCCCGCAGACCCCAAGGGCATGGCCACCCGCGCGGCATCGGGCAAAGCCCTCAATGCATTGGCCAAGCGCCTGCCCGAACTCATCGGCGGCTCCGCGGATTTGACGCCTTCCAACAAAACCAAACTCGAAGGCGAAATTGATTTCCAGGCCGACACTCCCGAAGGCCGCTACATCCACTTTGGCGTGCGCGAACACGCGATGGGTGCCATCCTCAATGGCCTGGCGCTCTACGGCGGCCTGAAGCCCTTTGACGCGACCTTCCTGGTGTTTTCCGACTACCTGCGGCCTGCCCTGCGCATTGCCGCGCTTTCCCACATCCCCAACATTTGGGTCTTCACCCACGATAGCATTGGCGTTGGGGAAGATGGCCCCACCCATCAACCGGTGGAGCATGTCGCGGCCCTGCGGGCAATGCCCAATGTCATCGTCATCCGCCCTGGCGACGCAAACGAGACTGTGGAAGCCTGGAAGGTGGCGGTCCAACGGCAGGATGCGCCCGTGGCGCTCATCCTCAGCCGTCAGGCCATGCCCACGCTGGACCGTGAACGCTTTGCCCCTGCAGAGGGGCTGGCGCGTGGTGCGTATGTGCTGGCCGATTTTGGCGAACCGGAGATCATCCTCATGGCTTCGGGCTCTGAGGTAGCTCTGGTGGTGGCCGCGGCCGAAAAATTGGCCGCAGAGGGCATTGGCGTGCGCGTGGTTTCCTTCCCCAGTTGGGAACTTTTCGTGGAGCAAGACGCAGCCTATCAGGCAAGCGTGTTCCCCGCGGAAATCAAAGCCCGCGTCGCGGTGGAAGCCGGCGTGCGCATGGGCTGGGAACGCTGGGTTGGCGACCAGGGCGCGGTGATTTCCATTGAGCGCTACGGCGCTTCGGCTCCTGGCCCGGTGGTGATGGAAAAATTCGGCTTTACTGTGGACGCTGTGCTGGCGAAAGCCAAAGCCGTGCTTGAAGCAACGAAATAGCGAGGTAGCCATGAAAATCGCAGTTGGTTGTGACCACGGCGGGTTCCCGCTGAAAGCGACTGTTTTGCAAGCCATTCGTGAGGCTGGGCATGAGGTGTTGGATTTCGGCACCAACAGCCCTGATTCGGTAGATTTTCCCGATTTTGCGCAAAAGGTTGGCGAGGCCATTCAGCAGGGCCAGGCCGACCGCGGGATTTTGATGTGCGGCTCTGGCGTGGGCATGAGCATGGCCGCCAACAAGATGAAAGGCATTTACGCGTCGGTGTGCCACGACACGTATTCCGCGCATCAGGGCGTGGAACACGACGGCATGAACGTGTTGTGCATGGGGGGCCGTATTATCGGCACTGAGGTGGCCAAGGAAATCGTCGCCGCGTTTTTGAATGCCGAGCCTGGCGGTTCGGAACGCCACGCCCGCCGCCGTGAAAAGGTCAAGGCGCTGGAAAGTGCCTGCCAGTGAGTTGCCGAAAAGGCAAGGAGGGCAAAATGAAGGTTGCAGATTATCATCGCCAGGGGCTGCGCTGGCGTGTAGATACCGCCCCTGAAGGTTATCAGCTGCTGGGTGAGGCCCAGGAAGGCGGGCACAAGGTCGCCTTTTGGGCCAAGGTAGAAGATGGCCGTCTGGCCGACGTGCGCTATACCAGCAGCCGCCGTTGTCGGAAGTTGATGGCCTTGGCCGATGTCGCGGCCGAGCGTCTGCGCGGCCAACCGTATCCGGGTTTTCAGCTGACCGAGGCCGACCTGTTGGCCTTGTTTGGCGAAGAGCGGGATAAGGCCAAAATGTCTGCGCGGGCACAATTGATTCTGAAAGCGTTGGGGTTGGCAGAGAGCGCTTGAGTATAGGCGTTACGCGGTTGGCGTGCAAGATGGCCTTTCGCGTTGTTCTGTAACTTGGGATTGCTTCTGCCAGGCAACCCCAACATTCCGGTTGCTGCACTTTCCCCCTCAAGCCAGCACGGCTTGAGGGGGACTTTTGAACACCGGCCAGCGTGGCCGAAAACGTCATGCGAATCCAACTTCTCGATCTGACCCCTGCCTATTTTCAAGCCCACGATCAGCAGGATGGTGGGCTGAGGGCCGCGTATCCTCAGTTATTTCAGCACTATTACCGCTTTTGGGCTGATCTTGACGACGATGTTGGGCTTGACGAAGCGCAAATTCGGAGGCGCGCCCATTTGGTGCGGTCCCGTTTGCCCGGGGTGCAGAGGGCTTTTTCTGGGCGTGGTTTTACTGGCGCTCGCGATGTGGTGTTGTTTGTTGGCAAAGGTACGGCCAATGGGCACGCGTTTTGGGACGATGCGCGACGCACATTCGTGGTATGGCTGGCCGTAGAGGCATACGCTACGCCCTTGCAGGCCGATGTTTTTGCAACCCACGAGTTGCTGCATGCGTGGCATTATACATTTCAACCGGCTTTTTATTTTCAAGACCAAGCCACCAAAAACTTGATAGGCCGCCAAATCATCACTGAAGGCTTGGCCACGTGGGGCACCCTTGAGGTGCTGGGCTGCGATGATTTGACTGCTTTGTGGGCGGATTACGTTCCCCAGGATTTTGCCCAACGTTGGTATCAGCAGTGCCAGGACCGCGAGCCCGAGATGGCGCGGCGCCTCTTGGACACGTGGCAGACGCATCCAGAAACCAACGCTTGGTTTGCCATGTGGGATGAGCATGATGTCACGCAATACCGCGGCGGCTATTACATGGGGCTGCAAGTCATGCGCTTCCTGCACCAGCAGTTTGGGTTGGATTTGCACACCCTCTTGCAATTCGGCGCCCAGGCTCTGGAAGCCTTGGCTTTGACCGCGCTGGAAAAGATGGCCCAAGCATGATGCCTGGCTGAAAGTTCGGATAAGTAGATTTTTGCTGATTACCTGACACAGATTAGTGTTATTGCAAGGCCGTTTGGTTTTGAGGCGCACAAGTGCCCCTCCTCTCCCTCTGGGAGAGGAGGGGTGGGGAAGGTGAGGGCGAGATGGCTTATCTTGGGCTTCTTCGCCCTCACCTCCGTCCCCTCTCCCTTTGGGAGAGGGGAGAAAACCGCCCTCTGTTGTTGCTCTGGATGGCCTGAGACCTGCGTAACATCTCATGCAAACCCGTTTTACAAGATTTCCAGTTGTTGCGCAACTTTTGTGTCAGGTAACTGGGATTTTTGCACTGTTATAAACCAACAACTCGTCTAACCATCAACGCAATCCCGTTGACCTCCCCAATGCGCTTTGCGCGGCATGCGCACCTCGACGCATCAAAGGAAGGAAGCTAGTGTCTCGCCTCCAAGATTACATTGTCGCCATTCTCGCCATCACCCTGTGGGCTACCACGGGTATTTTGATTCGCACCCTGGTTGTGGATTATGCCATGCCGGCCCTGCTATTGGCCTGGTGGCGGGATTTGCTGGTCGCTTTGGTGTTGGGCGCGTGGTTTTTGCTCTGGAAGCCTCAAGCCTTGGTTTTGCCGCGCAAGCAGTGGGGGTTTCTTGCCTTTTACGGCATGGTGTTGGCTTTGTTCCACGTGGTTTGGGTTTATTCGGTGCAGGCCAATGGTGCGGCTGTGGCCACAGTGCTGCTTTACAGTTCGGCCGCGTTTACCGCGGTTTTGGCGTGGTGGCTGTTTGGAGAAAGCCTCACCGTCCGCAAGGTTTTGGCCGTAGCCGCCAGCCTGGGTGGGTGTGTGTTGGTTTCTGGGGCCTATACGCCGGATGCGTGGGCAACCAATGCCTGGGGCATTTGGATGGGGCTGTTTTCAGGGCTGCTGTTCGCGGCCTATAGCCTCACAGGACGGGCTTCAGGCCAGCGAGGGCTTGCACCGTGGGTCTCGCTGTTTTACACGTTTGTGTGGGCGTCGGTGTTTCAGGGCTTGTTCAACCTGTGGGCGTGGTTGCTTGATGGCGGGTCGCTCTTCCAGGCCCTGGTGCCGCAGTTGCCGTTTTCGGGTTGGTTTTGGCTTTTGGCGCTATCCTTTGGCCCCACGTTGTTGGGGTTTGGCTTCTACAATCATGCCCTTTCCCGCCTTCCTGCCAGTTTGGTCAATCTGCTGGCCACCCTGGAACCCGCTATGACTGCGATCATGGCTTATTTCTTCCTGGGTGAACGGTTGACGGCCATTCAGATTTTTGGGGCTTTGGTGATTTTGGTGGCTGTGATGATAGCACAGGAATTGACGGCCCCAGCCCCCGAAGCAGTTTGAGCCTTAGAGAAAACGCTGTGCCCACCGCGAAAAAAACAAGCCGAAGCACGCTCGCTTCGGCTTGTTTTGGTTGTGTTGAGAGGCAAGGGGCGTCTTACAGGCCGTAGATCTCGCCATATTTGGTGCGCAGATAGCGCATGTAAGGTTCGGGGTCAATCTCTGAACCGGTGACGCGGCGCACAAGTTCCTGGGGCTCGAATTTCGCGCCGTGACGGTGCACATGCTCCCGCAGCCAACCCAGCAGGTCGCCAAACTCGCCCTGGCGAATTTGCGCTTCCACGTTGGGCACGTCTTGGGTCATGCGTTCCCACAATTGCGCCGAAATCAGGTTGCCCAAGGCATAGGTGGAGAAGTAGCCAATCGAGCCCATAGACCAGTGGATGTCTTGCAGTACGCCGTGAGCATCGTCGGGCGGGGTCAGGCCCAAATACTCTTGCATTTTGGCGTTCCACACTTCGGGCAGGTCTTTGACTTCCACCGTGCCTTCCATCAGCGCGATTTCCAATTCCAGGCGCAGCATGATGTGCAGGTTGTACGTGGCTTCGTCGGCCTCGGTGCGGATGAGGGAAGGCTGAACCCGATTGATGCCTTTGTAGAAGGTCTCCAGGTCCACGTTGCCCAGCTGGCTGGGGAATGTCGCCTGCAGGCTTGGGTAGAAGTGTTCCCAGAACGCGCGCGAGCGGCCGACCAGGTTTTCCCACAGCCGAGACTGCGATTCGTGGATGGCCAGGGAAGCACCGTGCCCCAAAGGCGTGCGCTCCAGCGTGGGCGATACACCCTGCTCGTAGAGCGCGTGGCCGCATTCGTGCATGGTGCCAAACATGCCCGTGCCCAGATAATTGGGGTCAATGCGGGTGGTGATGCGGACGTCGTTGATGCTGAAGCTGGTGGTGAAGGGATGGGCTGATTTGTCTTGCCGCCCACGCTGCCAATCGTAGCCAAACTTGGTGATGACCTGAACGCCGAAATCCCACTGCTTTTGCTCGTCAAAGGGCTGGTGCAGGAACGCGTCGTCCACTTGAGGGCGCTCAGCAATGGCGCGGATGAGTTCCACTTGCTGGGGGCGGAGCGCGTCAAAGATGCGTTGGACATCCGCGGTTTTCAGCCCAGGCTCGAAATCGTCCAGCAGAGGGTCATAAACGTGCTCATAAGGCGCGAAGAAATTGGCGTACTGGCGCCGCAGTTCCACAATGCGGGTCAGGTAAGGCTCGAATTTGCTGAAGTCTGAGGTGGCTTTGGCCTCACGCCAGGCCATTTGAGCCTGGGAAGCCACTTGCGCGGATTCCGCGACGAAATCTGAAGGCACTTTGGTGGCTTTGAGGTAGTCGCGGCGGGTGACTTTGACCAGGCGGGCTTCGTCTGAATCTGGATCCCACGATTCGGCTTCAGGGGCCAGATCGTCCAGCAGTTGGCCGATTTCGTCGGAAGTGAATTTGATGTGTGCCAAACGGCTCAAAGTGCTGAGTTGTTGGCCGCGGGCCGCGGCGCCGCCAGGGGGCATGTAGGTTTCCTGGTCCCAACCCAACACAGCCGCGGCCATGTTGAGATCCCAAACTTCCCCTAACAAATCCTTAAGGCGTTGCAGTTTGTCAGTCATGTTCTGCTCCAGAAGGTCTGAGTTAGACCGAAATAGCCTCAGTTTCGGTCAGCCGCATGGACTGGCAGTGCGCTCAACAGCCCTGGCACAGGCCATCGCACGCGGCCTCTTGGCCGAAACTCAGGTGAGGTTGGTTTGGTTCCGGCTCAATTATAGCCGAGAACTGGGCGTTTGCCCCGTTTAGGTTTGCACTTTTTCGATAACCCAAAAGTGCGAAAGGCCAAACCAGCGGAAAGGCGTG
>JAADCW010000213.1 GCA_013154225.1 Chloroflexota bacterium | reverse complement strand
CTCCTCTCCCTCTGGGAGAGGAGGGGCGCTCGTGTGCCTCAAAACCAGACGGGCTGGCAATAACATCGATTTGTGTCAGGTAATCAGAAAACTTGCTTTTTTAGGTGGTTTCCCATGTTTGGCGTTCGGCTTCGCGGGGTTTGAGCAGGAAGGCCAGCAGGAAAAGCAGCGCCGCCCAACCGCCCAAGACGCGGAACGAGGCGCTGTATCCCAAAACGCCGCCGCCCAAACTGGCCGCCACCGCACCGACCACCGCGCCCGTAAGCATTTGCCCCACCTTGGTCATGACCGAAATCAAAGCCTGGGCAGATGCCCGTTCTGAGGGCGGGGCTTCGCCCAGCATGATGTAACGGAGCGGCGCGCCCAACAGGGCTGAAAGCCCAAAGCCAATCAGTATGGCCGCAATGTAGAATGTGGCGTAGTTGAGGCTGACGAACCCCAGCATGGCTGTGCCGATTGCGGCCAAGGCTGTGCCGATGAGCACCACGATTTTGGAGCCGACTTTGTCTAACAGGTGCCCAAACAGGGGCGTACCGATGGAAAGGGTGCCCACAATGGGCAAAAGCATGAAACTGGCTTTGGATTCACTGACGCCGAAGGCCGCGACCACCAGCGCAGGGATGAAAACCATACTGCCTTCGATCACGCCCGCGCCAAAAGCCAGGGCGTTAGCCAGGAGCAGTTGGCGGCTTCCAAACAGCGAGGGGTGGATGATGGGGTCGTCGGCCTGGCGTTCTACCCAGGCCAGCGCAGGCAGGAGCGCAATTCCCAGCACCAGGAAGCCCATCACTTGAGGCGAGCGCACACTGCGGGCCAGGTCTGCGGCGTCCAATTGGTTGAGCGCGTAGGTCAGGCTGGTGAGCATGAGTGCGAGCAACACCATGCCCAGCAGGTCAGGCTTGCCGTTGGAAGGTTTCCCGGTGGTAGGGAGCCAGCGCCAGGCCAGGGGCACCAAAAGCAAAGCAAAGGGGAGCGGCCCCCAAAAGAGCATGTGCCAGGAGAAGAATTTGAGCACCACCCCGGCCAGAATGGGGCCAACCAGGAAGGCCACCCCGAAGACCGAGCCAATGATGCCCAGCGCGCGGCCGCGCTTTTCTGGCGGGAAGGTGTCGCCAATGACCGCCGAGGCCACGGGGAAGATGCCGCCGGAACCAAAGCCCTGCACCGCGCGGCCAACGATGACCCACGTGAGGGTTGGAGCTAAAGCCACGATAACCGAACCCACGGCAAAGAGCAAAATGTCGGCGATGTAAACGTCGCGGCGTCCTAACCGATCGGAAAGTTTGGCCATCAACGGGGTGCCGATGAGGTTGAAGAGCAGGTAGATGGTAAAGACCCATACCACTTGCCGGTCGGTGGCGCCAAAGCCATCCCGAATGGCGGGCAGGGCAGGGCCGATGATGGCAATATCCAGCGCGGCCATGAGCACGCCCAAGAAGAGCACAAACAACACCGGATTGCTTTTGGCTCGGTTCACCGCATACCTCCGCTGGGGTTGACGGCCTTACTGAACGGTTGGTTAGAACGGCGTTATTTTACCACTGATGAAAACCCAGGCGCACAGCACAAACGAAACAGGGTCGCGAAGTAATTGCTTCGCGACCCCTGAAAGGTTGCTCGGGTTTCGCCGCGTGGTGGCCAACCTTGCCAGGACTGCCTGATGCGGCGCCAAAGCAGTGGGGCTATCCTCTTTGCTCTTGCTGGGCCATTTTCCGAATGGCTTGAATGCGGTGGGCAATGCTGGGATGACTGTGGAGTAGGGTTTCTACCCATACTGGCGGTTGGGGCAGGGCTTTGTTGTCTTTGGCCAGCATGATGAGCACTTCCTCAAAAACATCAGGCCGTTGCGTGGTTTCCACCGCGAACCGGTCGGCCGCGTATTCCACTTTGCGGCTGTACATGTTGAGGGCGACTTGCATGGCCGCGAACAACCATGCGACGATCAGGTCCAATAGGGGGAAAGTGGCGACGTCTGTGGGACCTTCTAATCCCCAAATGTGCCCCACGCTCTGCAGGACTTCGTAACTGACCGCCAGCGCAGCAATGAACATCACGCCTATCAAGGTCATCAACTTGGCCAAATCGCGATGCACTTTGTGCCCCAATTCGTGGGCTACCACGCCCTCCACGCCTTCCGGTGTGGTGGCTTCCAGCAGGGTATCGAACACCACCACCTGCGTGCCCGTGCCTTTGGGAATAAGTGCCGCGTTGGTGCGTGCCGTCTTTTCTCCAGCCTTGATCACCGCCACGCCGGCATAGCGCACACCGGCCTTGGCAAACAATGCCTTTAGCCGCGCGTCCAGTTCGGGGTCGTCCAGTGGCTCGGTTTTGTATTGCAACCGCACCAACAAGGGTTGGAGCAGGTACGTCGCGCCTAAGAAGACGACCACCAGCGCGCTGATGCCCCAGAACCAGGTGTCAGGCCACAATCGGAAAATCGTGTACACGCCCAAAAAAAGCAAGCTTTGAATCAGAATGCCGACCGTGGCTTGTTTGATTTGATCCCACAACCAACCACGGAAGGATTGCCGGTTGGTGCCCAGGCGGTTTTCCACATAAAAATCGAAATACCAGGCTACGGGGAAGCCCAACAGGGTCGAGAAAAGCATGAAAACCACGATCACAGCCCATGTGCGCCACCAGGCGGCGTTCCCTTGCAGGGCATCTCGCAGGGCCACAGCCCAGCCTGTGGGAAGCCACAACAGGGCAAGAATCAAGGGAATGACCAGGCCGATGAAGAAGCGCACAAGGCGGATGCGTGCCTGGTATTTGGCTTTGGTCAGGTCTTCCTTTCCCAAAGCGGCTTCTACTTCCTGGATGATGCTTTCCAAATCGGTGGTTTTGGGTGGGTTCACAGCAAACCTCCTGAAAGGGGCGTTCCCTCACGAATCAAACGAAGTGGGCTGCTTTCAGGATACAACTTTTCCGTTTGGTTGTCTTCTGCCCTGGGGTGGATTCCCCCTGCGCCGCGGATGGATTGCTGTTTGCATTCTATCATACCCCAGGCCAGGGGCAAATCCGCCTGGGGGACGATGCTTTTTGGGGAATGCTGATTTATGCTGAAGGCACCACATTTGAGGAGTGTTCCCATGAGACAGCCCGTGATTCAGTTGCACAACCTTCACAAGCGTTTCGGCGCGGTGCAAGCAGTCAGGCATTTGAACCTGGAAGTGTTTTCTGGTGAATGTTTTGGCTTTTTGGGCCCTAACGGTGCAGGTAAAACCACGACCATCAGCATGATTTTGGGATTGCTACGCCCCACCGCGGGGCGGGTGGTGGTGCTGGGCGAAGAGGTCACCCCAGACCATACCGCGGCGCTGCGCCATGTTGGCGCGTTGGCGGGCGCACCGGGGTTTTATCCGTACCTTTCGGGCCGCGCGAACTTGCGTTTGCTCGCGGCGCTGTATCCTGACGTGGATGATGTGCGGGTGGAAGAGGTGCTGGCCTTGGTGGGTTTGCAGGAGGCGGCAAACCGCAAGGCAAAGGCCTATTCGACGGGCATGAAACAGCGTTTGGGGTTGGCCGCGGCTCTGCTTCATCGCCCAAAACTGCTGATTTTGGATGAGCCCACTTCGGGGTTGGATCCTGTGGGCATGGCTGAAATGCGGGCGTTGTTGCGGAAGTTGACAGAGGAAGGCATCACGGTGTTTCTCAGCAGTCATTTGCTCCATGAGGTGGAGCAAACCTGTGATCGGGTGGCCATTCTCAACCGCGGGCAGTTGGTGGCCCAAGGGCCAGTGGCCGATTTGCTGGCAGGCAAGCATGATTTGGAAGAGGTTTTCATGGCCGCGGTGCATGCGCCAAACCCCACTGCGGCATGAAACACAGCCCGCTGTGATTCAGCGGTGATGTTGATATGGCAATTTGCCATCGCGATTTGTTGAGGAGAAAAGAAATGATGACATCGTTTTCCTTGCTGTCCTTACTGCGTATTGAAACCCGCAAACTCACTGGCCGGGCTTTGCTGTGGGTTGAAGTTGGCTTGTTGGCGTTGTTTATCGCGGCGCTGCACTTGGCGCTGATGGCTGTGCTATCTCAACCCAACCCGCAGGGTATGCCGCCTGAGGCAGTGAATGCCCTGCAGGCTTCGTTGCGCTGGCCAGAAGGCTTGCTTTCGGGCCTTACTTTTGCCAACGGTGGCGAATTGGGCGGCTTGTTTGTGGTGGTGCTGGTGGCCGCGCTGGCCGCACAGGAATATACCTGGCGCACGGTGCATCTTTGGCTGAGCCGCGGGGTGGAGCGCGGCGCGTATTTGCTGGCCAAATTTGGCGGGATTGTGCTTGCGCTGTTCTTGCTGGCGCTGACGGCCCTTGTTGTAGGCGGTGTAGTCACTGGCATTTACACCTGGAAGACGGTCGGCGCTCTTCCGTGGCATGCGATGCCGTGGGCGGAGGCTGGCTTGGGCGTGTTCAAGATCGTGCTCACCATGCTGCCTTACGCTGGGCTTACCCTGGCGGTGGCTGTGCTTTCCCGTTCCACAATGGTTGCCATTGGTGTGGGGCTGGGATACAGCCTGCTGGTGGAAAACCTGGCTGTGGAAGTGCTGGTGCTTCTTTCGCCCGGTGTGGCCCGGGTGGCGCGGTATTTGCCCACCATGCTGGCCAAAAGCGTTGTCGGCAGTATTTCTGCCACGGAAATGGCAGTGAGCGTGGGTATGCAGGGTGGGGATGCGCCTTCGTTGTTGTCTCCTGGCCTTGCAAGCGTGCTTTTGGTTGGCTACGCTTTGATGGGCCTGGCTGTGGCGTGGTGGGCCTTCCGTCGGCAGGATATCAGCGCTTGAGCCTTGTCCCCTTAGGGTACAATGAATTCGCAAGCGGTTGTTCTTTGCCCTTCTCTTTGTATTCGCCATTTGCTCCCGTGCGGTTGGAAGCGTAAACCCTCATGCGCCTTCGTTGGAAGCTCACCCTCTCATATACCCTGGTCACCGCGGGCGCCATCTTGCTGGTCGAGATGGCGCTCCTGGCCGCGGCCTTTGTGTTCCTCACTCGGGCGGATACGCTTGCCCGCTTGCTCATTCCTGTAATGAGCGACGCACTCACCGAGGTTTCCCCTGCCCTGGAAGCCCAGCCGCCAGATACCGACGCCCTTACCGCGTGGCTGGAACGACTGGTGCGCACCGGAAAGATGGGCACGGAAAGCGATGGGAAGACGCAGGTGGGCATCAACTTGGATCCAGCCAGTTTGGATTGGGCGCTGTTTGTTGATACAACCCCAAAAGTGGTGGCTGTTTATCCTACGGATGCGCCGTGTCATTCCGAAAGCACACCAAAAGCCTGTTTGCCGCCCGAGGTTTTGACAGTGATGCAACGCGCGTTGGATGGCGAGCAGCAGAGCAGCAGGTTGAGCGTCAAAGATAAGGAAAGGATGTATGGGGCAGTGCCTGTGCATAGCGCGCAGGGGAAGACCGTTGGGGTGCTGGTGTTTGCCGTGGGTTGGCCGATTTCGCCCAAGGAATGGCCAGGGGTGTTGGTGAGTACCTTGCTTCCCAGCGCGGCGGTGGTGACCTTGTTTGCTGCGTTGTTGGGGGCCTTGTTTGGCTTTTTCACTGCCCGCGGCCTCACCCGTCGCCTGACCGCGCTTTCCCAGGCCGCGGATGCGTGGAGCCGCGGGGATTTCTCGGCCAGCGTTCGCGACACTTCCCGGGACGAATTGGGGCAGTTAGCCCAGCGCCTCAACCGCATGGCCGAGCAATTGGAAAACCTCATGCAGACCCGCCAGGAACTGGCTTCCCTGGAGGAACGCAACCGGCTGGCCCGTGATCTGCACGATTCGGTCAAACAGCAGGTGTTCGCGGCGGGGATGCAGATTGCCGCGGCGCGTCAGCACTTGTCTGCCAGTCCTGCTCAGGCCGAGGCCGCGCTTTCCCAGGCGGAGCAGTTGGTGCGGCAAGCTCAACAGGAACTCACCGCGCTCATTCGTGAATTGCGTCCAGCCGCGCTGGAAGGCAAAGGGCTGGTGGCGGCGCTGCAGGAATATCTGCAAGGGTGGCAGCAACAGACGGGCATCGCGGTGGATTTCCAGGTGCAGAACCAGCGCGGCCTGCCGCTGGCTGTGGAGCAGGCTTTATTCCGCATGGTGCAGGAAGCCCTGGCCAACGTCGCCCGCCACAGCCGCGCGCAGCACGTGACTGTGTTCCTGGGGTGGGAAGGTGGCCAAGTTCGCCTAGAAGTGCGTGATGACGGGCAAGGATTTGACCCCCAGAAGGTGGCCCGTGGCCTGGGGTTGACCAGCATTGCCGAGCGGGTGCAAGCATTGGGCGGAACGTTTTCCCTGGAAAGCCAGCCAGGGCGCGGCACCCGCCTTGAAATGCAGATTCCGCTTTGAGCAAACCCAAAGGAGAGAAGCCATGTCTGAGCCAATTACAGTGCTCATTGTGGATGATCACGCGGTCGTGCGCCAGGGTGTGCGCGCCTTTCTGGAAACACAGCCCGACATTCGGGTGGTGGGCGAGGCCGCGTCGGGCGAGGAAGCTTTGCCTT
Organism: Chloroflexota bacterium; assembly: GCA_013154225.1. Classification (GTDB taxonomy): domain Bacteria; phylum Chloroflexota; class Anaerolineae; order Anaerolineales; family DRMV01; genus DRMV01. The sequence continues at coordinate 2,819 of JAADCW010000213.1, read as the reverse complement.
TGGTGATCCGGGAAGCGCCTGATGTGGTGCTGATGGACCTGGTCATGCCAGGTATGAATGGCGTGGAAGCCACCCGAGAGGTCAAAAGGCTGAGCCCGCGCACCCAGGTCATTGTGCTGACGTCGTACCATGAAGACGAGCACATTTTTCCGGCCATTCAAGCCGGTGCGCTTTCGTATTTGCTCAAAGACGTGGCACCCGAAACCCTGGCCGAGGCGGTGCGGCGGGCGGCGCATGGCGAGGCTGTGTTGCATCCTCGGGTGGCAGCCAGGCTCATTCAGGAACTCCACGCGGCCCAGGGGGCTTCCCAAACCCAGGGCGCGGGCGCGCCCTTTGCCGACCTTACCGAGCGGGAACTGGAAGTGCTGCGCCTGATTGCCCAAGGCATGAGCAACGCGGAAATTGCCGAGCGTTTGGTGATCAGTGAACGCACGGTCAAAAGCCATGTCAGCAATATTTTGAGCAAACTCCACCTTGCCGACCGTACCCAGGCCGCGGTGTACGCGTGGAAAAAGGGGCTGATGGGTGAAACATGACTCCTGGGGCATGATTTTGGATTGACCCGTGGGGGATTGGGCTGTTTCCCTGCCTGCGTTGTCGTTCGCACTTACCTTAAATTTGACGCCCAAAACGCAAAATTGTGGGATAATTGAAGAGGGAAAACTTCTGCACAATGGATTGCCTCGAGGCGTGAGAACGCAGGTGGGCGAGTGCTGAAGGAATAGGTATCGTTGCCAAGAGGTTGCATGAAGAAAAAGGGCGTTTTGGCAGTTTTGGCGCTTTTTGTCTTGCTTTCGCCTTTGGCTGTTGTTGAAGCAGCCAAGGGTGTGCCCCCGCGCGAAGAACAGCAAACCAAAACAGAAATTCAGTATTTGTGGTGGTTGCTTCCGTGGAAAAACGCCCATGAAGTGCAGTGTCAGATCGCGGTTTACCATCCCGATAAGCCCACGCCCGACGAAATCTTCGCGGCCTGCGGTTGGGATCTCTATCAGGCATGGGTCAATACACCGCCGTGCCCGGCTGCAGCGCAAGGCAAGGACGTTACTTCGTGTAAGGGTTACTATCTCATGTTTGCTGGCGCTCGCAAGGTAACCCACACGGTCACGGTAAAGTACCCTCCGCCTACAGTGCAGTTGAATTTGAGCCAGGCGTGTCAGCCTGCGCTTCCGCACTACACTTGCCCTCAGCCTGTGCAGGTCGTTCTCCATGGGGTGGAATTTTTCCCAGAAGCCTATATCAACGGCATCCATGCCCAGGTTTTACCCGACGCGGATGTGGCCTGCAGCACAACGGATTGCGTGGTCACTTTGCCGGCTGTGGAGGGGGAAGAGGCGCAGGTTTACCATCTTACCTTTGGGGCATCATCCAGTTGGGGCGATCAAACCCCAGAATACAAGGCTGATATTCGGTTGACGCCATCACAAAACGGCCAGGGTGTGGTGGTTGACGTCTTGAGTTCTCAATGGCAAGACCAAGGCGTTGATGCGTGTGCTCAAGCCTGGCATGCTTTCCCGCCTGTGCCCGCGCCGACTTGGGCAACAACACCTTTGGATCCCCAGGCGTTGAACACCAACATCCCCTATGCTCTGCTTGCCAAGCAACTCATTCAGCACGGCATCGTGGACGCCCATGATTGCCCCCAAGGCGGCATTACCGAGAGCGGCGCGAACCCTTGCGGCATGACCAAGGCCAGGGAAGCGGTCAAGGCATGGCAAAATCAGTTCAACGCACCGTTGTTGGAGGCAGCCCTTGAAACGGGCATTCCCGCGGTGCTTTTCAAGCGCATAATTGCCCATGAAAGTCAATTTTGGCCTGGAGGATACCCCAACACCATCGAAGTGGGCTTTGGCCAGCTCTCGCCTCAAGGCATGGATACGCTGTTCCTGTGGGAACCACAGTATTTCAATGCGATGTGCAATGAGGTTTTGGCGCCCTGGCTGTGTCAGAAAGGCTATTTGCGGCTTGGGGCAGAAGAGAAAAAATTGCTCTACGGCTCTTTGTGGGTGCAGGCCAATTTGACGTGCAGCAATTGCCCTTATTCCCTTGATTTGGAAAGGGCGCCTGAGAGCCTCTCTATGTTTGCCCATTTGGTCAAGGCCCATTGTTACCAAACAGGGCAAACGGTAACCAACCTCACCAGGCGCTCGCCCGGAGATGTGGCGTCTTACGAGGATTTGTGGCGGTTTACCCTGGCCAATTACAACGGCCCCAACTGCATCTATACGGCCTTGTGGCGGACTTCCAAACAAGAAGAACCCTTGGACTGGGCGCATGTTTCCCAGCATTTCCCCGAGGCGTGTCAGGATGTCCGCGGGTATGTGGAAACCATTTTGCCGTTTTCAGTGGAAACGCCGCCGCCTTCCCAAACGCAGAAATGATGGCCTCTCGGTGAGGCTGGCTGCCAAATGAGGGGGAAATCGCTTTGAGCCCGCGGCCTTGGAATGGTTGCGTGATTGTGTGGAAACCTGCAGGGTATAATCTTTCCCACACGTTTGCTTGAGGTGCGCCTATGCCTTACTACGCGGATCTTCATATCCATTCCCACTACGCCCGCGCTACCAGCCGCGATCTGGATATCCCCCACATCGCGCTGTGGGCGCTGAAAAAGGGCATTACCCTAATTGCCACGGGCGACATCGCACATCCCGGCTGGCTGGAGGAACTGGAACAGCATCTGGAACCCGCGGAAGGCGACCTGTTGCGCCTCAAGCCCGACGTGGAGCAGGCCGTGTACGCGCAACTGCCGCCTGTGCTGCGGCGTCCGGTGCGCTTTGTGCTTGGCGGGGAAATCAGCAACATCTACAAAAAGGGCGACCGCA
>JAADCW010000068.1 GCA_013154225.1 Chloroflexota bacterium | reverse complement strand
CCTTGGGATGCGCGAGGGCTCCGCGCTGTGCCCCGAGCAAGACCTGATTGATGGAGAGGTGCCCATGCCGGCTTCTTCCAGCCAAGAGCGCCTGAGCCGCTGGCGGCAGGCTCTACGCGGCCAGGGATACCGCCTGACGCCGGCCAGACAAGCCGTGTTGCAGGTGCTGGCCGAAAGCCAGCGCGCTTTAGATGCCACGCAGATCTTTGATCGCGCGCGACAGCGCTATGCGCAGTTGGGTTTGGTCACCGTGTACCGCACCCTGGACACTTTGTTGGCTTTGGGGTTGGTGCAAAAGGTCCATTGTCCCAGCCAGTGCGCCCGTTATGTGGCTACCGAGCCGGGACATCAGCATCTGCTGGTCTGCCGTGGCTGTGGGCGGGTGTGGTACTTTGAGGGCGATGACCTGGACGCGCTCATGCAAGCCGTGGCTGGCGAGAGCGGCTTTCGCATCGAGGATCACTGGCTGCAGTTGATTGGCTTATGTGCGGAGTGCCGTCGGAACACCGCGGAGCAAGCCCTTCTGGCCGAAGGGGATGGTCACGATACCGACGGCGCAAAGGGCGGCCAGGAAGAGGCAGGAGAGCCGCCCGTAGGAGCGGTAGGGATACGGCCTGCTACCGGTGGCGTAGGCCAGAACGAAGCCGCTTGGCCTTGTGGGCGCTAAAACCGAAGCATGGAATAACAAACACCGCCGTGCAACTTTGGAGGGTGCAAGGATGACAAAGCGAGCATTAATTCGTATAGCCATTTTATCAACCACAATCTTACTTACAACCATCCTTACTGGCTGTAAAACAACCACACCAACAACTAACAGCAACAGCAACAGCAAAATCCTCGTTGTTGCCTCAATCCCGCCTATCAGCAACTTTGTCAAAGAAGTGGGCGGGGACCGCGTCGAGGTGCTCACAATGGTGCCCCCAGGCGCCAGCCCACACACTTACGAGCCCACCCCTGCACAAATGCGGGACCTGACCCACGCACGGGCCCTTTTCCTCAACGGTGTGGGGTTGGAGTTTTGGGCAGATAAAGCCATAAAGGCCGCAGACAACCCCAATTTGCAGGTCGTTGTGCTGAGCGAAGGCATGCAAATTCTGGAAAGCAGCGAAAATGCAGCCGGGAATCCGCACCTTTGGCTGAGCCCAAAGCGCGCCAAGCACTACGTTGAGCGCATTCGGGATACCCTTATCGAAATCGATCCCGAAGGCAAAGCCACATACCAAGCCAATGCCGACCGCTATCTGGCCGAATTGGATCAATTGGACGCGGACATTCGCGACGCGGTAGCACACTTCAAAAGCCGCGAAATGGTCACGTTCCACGCCTCTTGGGCCTACTTCATCCACGATTACGGCCTGCATCAAGCCGCGGTGTTGGAAACCACGCCCGGAAAAGAGCCTTCCGCGGCCGAAGTTGCCGAAATTGTAGAAATCATCAAGCGCACCGGCGCGCCTGCGGTCTTTGCTGAACCCCAGTTTTCGCCCCGAGCCGCCCAGGTCATTGCCGACGAAGCCGGTGTGCCCGTGCTGACCCTGGATCCTTTGGGCGGGCTTCCTCCGCGAGAGACTTACCTCAAACTCATGTATTGGAACTTAGAGCAACTCAAGAAAGGTTTAGGAGCAGATACCCCATGAGCACAGCGCCTCCGATCATTGAACTGCGCCACGTTTCCGTGGCTTATGGCACGGTCAAGGTTTTGGATGACGTCAACCTCACCGTGCCTGAAGGGGCTTTTTTGGCCATTATCGGCCCCAACGGCGCGGGGAAAACCACCCTGGTGCGCACCATTTTGGGGCTGGTCAAGCCCATTGAGGGCGAAGTGCTGGTCTTTGGCAAGCCGCCCAAGGAATTAGGCCCATTGCGGCGGGAAATCGGCTACGTGCCGCAGATGCACACTGTGGATCTCAAATTCCCCGTGCGGGTGCGCGATGTGGTGATGATGGGCCGATATGCTCGATTGGGGCTTTTCCGCCGCCCAGGCAAGGCTGACCATGAAGCCGTTGAGCGTGCCATGGCCAAGGTGGACATTCAAGATCTGGCCGACCGCCCGCTAAGCGACCTTTCCGGCGGTCAGCGTCAGCGGGTGTTCCTGGCGCGGGCGCTGGCTACCGAGCCCCGTTTGCTCATCCTCGACGAGCCCACCGCCGGCGTGGACGCGCAGACTTCCACATCGCTCTACGAACTCCTGCGCAGCTTCCAGCAGGAAGGCATGACTGTGTTGATGGTTTCCCACGATGTGGGGGTGGTCTCGCAGTATGTGGACGGCGTGGCCTGTGTCAACCGCCGCCTGGTAGCCCACGGTCGGCCTGAGGTGGTGCTTACGGATGACACCCTGGCTGAAATGTACGGCTGTCAGGCCATGTTCTTCCATCACGGACACGTGCCGCACATGGTGGTGCGCGCAGGCGAGGAGAAAAAATGATGGATTTTTGGCAATACGCTTTTATGCAACGTGCGTTGATCGGCGGCGTCATAGTAGGCTTGCTTACCGCCATCATTGGGGTTTACGTGGTGCTCAAGGGCATGTCCTTTATTGGCGCTGGCGTGGCCCATGCCTCTTTTGGGGGCGTGGCTTTGGGCTTTCTCTTGGGTATTGACCCCTTATGGGCTGCGGTGGCTTTTTGTTTGGCCGTGGCCTGGGGCATTGGCACGGTCACCCGCCGCGGGGGCATCAAGGAAGATACCGCGGTGGGGATCTTCTTCGCTTCCACAATGGCTTTTGGGGTGCTGCTCATTGGTCTGATTCAGGGCTACAACATTGACCTGTTTTCATACCTTTTTGGGAGCATCCTGGCTATCACAGCTGAAGATCTCAAAATGGTCTTGGGGGTGGGCTTTCTTGTGCTCCTCACCGTGGCCTTGCTTTACAAGGAATTCCTCTTCATCACCTTTGACCCCGAAACCGCGCGGGTAAGCGGTTTGCCGGAGCCTGCATTGTATTACCTGCTGCTGGCGCTCATTGCGCTTACTGTGGTGGTTTCCATCAAAGTGGTTGGCATTGTCCTGGTTTCGGCCTTGCTGGTCACGCCTGCGGCCTCAGCCTACCAACTCAGCCGCAGTTTTGGCAAAATGATGGCGCTTTCGGCCTTTTTTGGCGTATTGAGCGTGGTTGTGGGGCTGATCCTTTCGTACTATCTCAACACGGCCTCAGGCGCCACTGTGGTGCTCACTGCCACCGCGATTTTTGGCCTCACGTTGCTTTGGCGGCGTTGGCGTGAGGCTGTGTAGTGCCTTTTTGCACCTCTAACGCTTTGAAGCGTGCATTTTTGCTTAGCAAGCCGTCTTAACAACGCCAGATAACAATGTGTCTTTATCGTCTTAAAGCATTCCAAAAGCATTAATTTTGTTTTAGTTGCATTACACGCTGTGAAATAATACAACAAGATAAAAAGATAAGGTAAAATAAACATGGTGTAAAAACAACCCAATGGCCGCGGGTACACGTGAGGGGGAAGGAGGAGACCACGCGGCGCAATTTATTTGCCTTTGCTTATTTGTTTTTGATTTTTTTCGTGGTTTTATTTCGTTTAGGAGGCGAATTTATCATGAGTCTGGAATTTTACTTGCGTCTTATTGGTATGGCTTTTTTCGGGATCTGGGGGGTGTTTTGGGGTAAGGAATTTGCCTTAACCACGAATCTACCCTCTCCCGCCTATGTCGCCATCGTCTTTGGCTTACTGGGGGCCTTAGGCGGTCTTATCCTGACGCCTTATTTCACCACGCGGCCGCTTCAAGCCGCGCGCAAAATCCTGATCAAGGTACCTGGCCGCACCCTGGTCGCGGGTATCTTTGGGATGCTCCTCGGCCTGGGGACCGCGGCTTTGCTCACCTTGCCTATTTCCCTTTTGCCCAGCCCTTTCAACAAAATCTTGCCCTTTGTGGCGGTGGTGGTCTTCACCTATTTGGGGGTGATGATCTTCGTAGTGCGGCAAGACGACCTCTTCGCGGTCATGCGCAGCCTTTCAGGGGGCTGGCGAGAGCGCGAGAAGCGTCAGGACGCGTCGCGGCTGGTGTTGCTGGATTCCAGCGTGCTGATTGATGGCCGTGTGGTGGACATTGCCCGCACAGGCTTCCTCACCGGCACGTTGGTCATCCCTCGGTTTGTGCTTCAGGAAGTGCAATACGTGGCCGATTCCGCGGATCCTCTGCGCCGCCAGCGCGGGCGTCGCGGGCTTACTGTGGTGTCCGAACTGCAGCAGGACCCCAACATCACCGTCCAAATCAGCGACATGGATGTGGAAGGCGTCCGCAAAGTGGACGACAAGCTGGTGGTCCTGGCGCGGCAGTTGCGCTGTCCCATTCTCACCAACGACTATAACCTCAACCGCGTGGCCGAACTTCAAGGCGTGCCCGTGCTCAACATCAATGAACTGGCCAACGCGGTCAAAGCCCTTTATTTACCTGGTGAATCCCTGCGCATCAAAGTCATCCAAGAAGGCAAAGAGCCCGATCAGGGCGTGGGCTATCTGGACGATGGCACCATGGTGGTCATCGAAGAAGGGCATGATTACATCGGGAAGGAAATTGACGTCATCGTGACCAAAGCCCTTCAAACCGCGGCTGGGCGCATGCTCTTTGCCAAGCCCAAGGAACTGTTGGAAAACGGCACGGCTTAGTGTTGCCCGGCCGCAAAACAACCTGCATTTATCGTTCATTCTTCGGGAGGACTTATCATGACCTTGCGAGTTTATAACACTTTGAGCCGCAAAAAAGAGCCCTTCGAAACCCTGGAGCCCGGGGTGGTCAAAATGTATGTGTGCGGCCCCACAGTGTACGACAAAGCCCATGTGGGGCATGCCATGTCGGTGTTGGTTTTTGACATGATTCGCCGCTATTTGGAATACAAGGGCTACGAAGTGCGCCACGTCATGAACTACACCGACGTGGACGACAAAATCATCCGTCGGGCCAACGAGCGCGGGGAAGATCCCATTGGCCTGGCTGAGCGTTACATTCAGGAATTTGACCAGCACCTGGAAGACCTGGGCGTGCTGGAACCCACAGTCAAACCGCGCGTCACCCAGGAAATTGACTGGATCATCAAGATGGTCAAAGGCCTGGAGGAAAAGGGCTATGCCTACGCGGTGGACGGCGATGTTTACTTCCGCGTGACCAAAGACGAAGACTACGGCAAACTCTCTGGCCGCAAATTGGATGAAATGATGGCGGGCGCGCGCATTGACGTGGATGAGCGCAAAGAGCATCCGATGGATTTTGCGCTTTGGAAGGCGGCCAAACCTGGAGAGCCCGCGTGGGACAGCCCCTGGGGCAAAGGCCGTCCTGGCTGGCACATCGAATGCTCGGCCATGAACCTGCATCATCTGGGCGAGCAGTTGGATATCCACGGCGGCGGCACAGATTTGATCTTCCCGCATCACGAAAACGAGATCGCCCAAAGCGAGAGTTACACCGGCAAGCCGTATGTGCGCTACTGGCTCCACAACGGTATGTTGCAGATGGCCGGCGAGAAAATGTCCAAATCGCTGGGCAACCTGGTCACCATCGAGGACTTTTTGGCCGAACACGAGGCCGACGTCCTGCGCATGATGGTGCTGAGTTCCCATTACCGAAGCCCCCTGACATTCAGCCCCGACACCATTGCGCAGGCCGAAAAAGCCCTTGATCGCCTGCGCGGTGGTATGCGGCCAGCCCACGCCAACGCGGCTGGGGCTTCCCAGGGTGTGCTGGAATCTCTGGTCGCTCAAACTCAGGCCACGCGCGAGGGCTTTACCGCCGCGATGGACGACGACTTCAACGCGGCAGCGGCCTTGGGGCATTTGTTTGACTTGGTGCGCACCATCAACCAGGCCCGCGACGCGGGCGCCACGGCAGAGCAGTTGGCACCCGCGCAGCAAACCCTGCAGGAACTCGCGGGCGTTTTGGGGTTGGATTTGACCAAGCAACCCGCCAAACAAGGCCACGCCGAAGCAGAACCGTTCATTGACCTGCTCATTGAAATCCGCAGCGACTTACGCAAAGCCAAACAATGGGCGCTGGCCGATAAAATCCGCGATCGCCTGGCCGAAATGGGGGTGCAGTTGGAAGACACACCCGGCGGCACCCTCTGGCGTTGGAAATAAGCGCCATGCGAGAAGTGCTCTACGGGCGCAATCCGGTTTACGAAGCGCTCCGAGCGCGGCGTCGCCGCGTGTATCGCTTGTGGATTGCGGAAGGTATTCAAATCAAAGGCAACCTGCGGGCCGCGGTGCGCATGGCCGAGGAAAGGCGCATCCCACACCAGCGCGCGCCGCGGCGCCGCCTGGATGCCTTGGTCGGCCACAGCCACCATCAGGGCGTAGCCCTGGAGGTTGGGCCATATCCATATACCGACGTGGGGGAAATGCTCGCTCTGGCCACGCGCCGGAAAGAGCCGCCGTTTTTGCTTTTGTTGGATACCTTGCAAGATCCTCAAAACCTGGCCACGCTTTTACGCACCGCGGAAGCCGTGGGCGTACACGGCGTGCTACTGCCCCTGCGCCGCACAGCCACGGTGACCCCGGCGGTGGTCAACGCGTCTTCAGGGGCTACCGAGCATCTTTTGATCGGCCAAACCAATCTGGCTCAGGCCATCGAAACCCTGCAAGCGCGGGGTGTGTGGGTGGTTGGCCTGGAGGGGAGCGATGAAGCCTTGCCGCCGGAGCAGATTTCCCTGGCCGGCGCGCTGGCATTGGTCGTGGGGAGCGAAGGTCAAGGGCTACGGCGCCTGGTGCGTCGAAAGTGCGACGCGCTTTTGCGCCTTCCCATGCGCGGTAAAATAGAATCACTCAACGCTGCCGTGGCTGGCTCGGTGGCGTTATACCTGGCCTGGCAACAACGCGGCTGGGCCTGAAGGAGTAAGTCATGCCTGAATGGATTGTGTTAGGCTCTGCCCATGCCGTGCCCGATGCGACCCACGCCAATACCCATTTTGTGTTGGTCGGAAAACAGCACACGCTCCTGGTCGACGCGCCGTGTGAAGTCATTGGGCGCCTGCGACGGGTAGGGTTGACGCCCAACGATGTCACTGATTTGCTGTTGACTCACTTCCACCCCGACCACACCGCGGGCGTGCCCATGCTGTTGATGTCAGCCTGGCTTCAGGGACGCCAGACCCCGCTCCATATCTACGGCCTGGAAGATACCCTGACCGGCGTGCAGCAGGTGATGAGCCTCTACCGCTGGGAAAACTGGCCTGATTTCTTCCCCGTCCACTTCCACACCATCGAACCCACACGCCTGACCCCTGTGTTGGCAAACGCAGAGTGGGAAGTCAAAGCCTCGCCCGTGGTGCACATGGTGCCCGCGGTGGGCATTCGGATTACCTTCCCCAATCAGGAAGTGCTGGCCTATTCAGGGGATACCGGCCCTACGGAATCCGTGGTGGAACTGGCCCGAGAGGCGGATTACCTCTTCCATGAGGCATCGGGCGAAATGGATGGGCACACTTCCGCGGCGCAAGCCGGCGAAATTGCCACCCAGGCGCGGGCCAAACGCCTTTATCTGGTGCACACCGATGCAGATCCTGCGCATCGTGCCCGTTTGGCCGTGGAAGCCCAAAAGACCTTTGACGGCCCCGTTGTGGTGGCCAACGATTTGCTCCGCCTCACCATAGGGGCGTGATGTGATGCGTCGTTATCGCACGTTAGGTTTGCTTTTCTTGCTCTCGGCCTTGGCCTATGGCCTGGGGTTGAGCATTGCGCGTTATCTGGGGCAAATGCACGCCTGGCTGTTGGCCGCGCAGGGGCTGGCATGGGTTTGGTTCCTGCTGGGAAGCGGCGCAGCCCTGACCAAAGCCTTTGCCGCTACGACCAACGAGGAAGACCATCGCCGCTGGCTCACCGTGGCCTTTGTGCTCCTGGCCGCAGCCGCGCTGGAAACCACTTTGTTGCTTTGGCAAAACAGCCTGCCGCCCAGCGCGGCGGTGCTTCAGGTGGTGCTGGCTGTGGCTGTGGTTTTCAGCACCACGCCGCCCTTGCGCTTGTTGGATAAAGGCTATGGCGAGATCCTGTTGGCCGCGGGGTTGAGCCTGTTGGTGCCGGCCTTTGCCTACGCCCTCCAAGCTGCCCAATTGCACCGCCTCCTGGGAATGGTGGGCCTGCCGCTTTTCTTCCTCGGCCTGGCGGCTCTACTGGCCTGGGATTTCCCCAATTATGCCAGCAACCTCAAGCGTGAGCGGCGTTCCCTTTTGATGCGCCTGGATTGGCGCATGGCGATGCGCGTGCACAATTTGGCGCTTCTGATAGGTTTCCTGTTGCTCGCGCTGGATGTGGTTTTGGGGTTCCCCCTGGGTATTGCCTTGCCATGCGCGATTCCCTTTGTGGCCGCGCTGCTGCAGGTGTGGATGATGCAGCGTATCGCACAGGGGGCACGCCCGCCGTGGGGCTGGTTGCGCACCAATGCAGTGATGATTGTCGCGCTAACGGCCTACGTTTTGCTGCTGGGCTTTTGGCGCGTGTAAAATCTGACCGGTTGAGGAATTGTCATGCCCGAGTTTTTGCATTTGCTTCCGCCCGAAGAAGCGTTGCACACATGGTTGGCTCAAGTGCAGCATCGGATGCCCCAAGAAACCCTGGCAACATCAGAGGCCTTGGGGCGAATTTTGGCCGCGGACGTCCATGCGCCGCATGATATGCCGCCCTTTGACCGCTCCGCGGTGGATGGTTATGCCCTGCGCGCCGCGGATACTTACGGCGCCAGCGATACCCTGCCCGCGTATTTGGAGGTGGTGGGGGAGGTGCCCATGGGCGCGGCCCCGTCCTTCCAGATCGCGCCAGGGCAAGCCGCACTCATCCACACTGGCGGCATGTTGCCCCAGGGCGCGGATGCGGTGGTTATGGTGGAATACACCCAGCACAGCCGTGAAGGCGAAGTGGAAGTGCTCAAAGCTGTGGCTGTGGGTGATAACGTCATTGCCCGCGGGGAAGACGTTGCCAAAGGCGAAGTGGTTTTGCCGGCTGGAACCCGCCTTGCCGCGGCAGAAATCGGCGGCTTGATGGCTTTGGGCGTGCTGGAAGTGCCAGTGGCGCAGCGTCCCAAAGTAGGCATTATCTCCAGCGGTGACGAAGTTGTTCCCCCTGAGGCTGACCCTGCGCCTGGCCAGGTGCGGGACATCAACGCATATACCCTGAGCGCGGAAGTCCTGCGCGCGGGTGGTGTTCCCAAACGCTACGGCATTGTGCCCGATCAGGCCGAGGCTTTGGCCAAGGTTGCGGCGCAAGCCCTGCAGGAATGCGACATGGTGGTGGTCACTGCGGGCTCCTCGGCCAGCACGCGAGATATGACCGCGGAAGTGCTCGACGGCTTGGGGAAGCCCGGTGTGCTGGTGCATGGCGTGAACACCAAGCCA
>JAADCW010000138.1 GCA_013154225.1 Chloroflexota bacterium | reverse complement strand
TGTTTTGGGCCGCGATGATTGCGCTGTTGCTCATCGCGTGGTCGCCCAGCGATATTCCCAATTTCTCCCTTAGCCAATTGGCCTGGTGGCGGGATAATGGCCCTCGGGCGCGGCAGGTGGTGCTGCTCCCCACGCCCACCACGGTGCCTGCTTTGCGTGTGGGCATTATTTCAGGGCACTGGGGTTCGGATGCAGGCGCGACGTGCAAGAATGGTGTTACTGAAGCCGAGGTCAACCACAATATCGCCCTGCGGGTACAGGCCGATTTGCAAAAGGCGGGCTATCAGGTGGATCTGTTGGAAGAGTTTGACCCCCGTTTGGAAAATTACAAAGCCGCGGCCCTGGTTTCCATTCATGCCGACGTGTGTGATTATTTGGGGCCGAGTTATACGGGCTTTAAGACCGCCACGGCCAAAGGGGCGGAAGATCCGGCTCAGTTGGAAAATTCCCTGCATCTCAAATATTGCCTGGATGCCCGTTATCAGGCCGCGACGGGGTTGCCCTATCATGCGCAAAGTGTCAGCCGCCACATGACCAATTACCATGTGTTTAGGGAAATCGCGCCAACGACCCCGGCGGTGATTATTGAAACCGGCTTTTTGGGGTTGGATGGCGATTTGCTGATCAACCATCCCGACATTGTGGCTAAAGGCATTGCGGATGGTATTTTGTGCTATTTGCGCAATGAACCTGTGAACACGCCCACACCGGGCGTCACGCCCGAGGCTACGCCATGAGTGAAAAACAGCGATACGCGGAAGCCAAGTTGTTGCTCCAGAAGGCTTCGCGCGCGGCGCGTCGGGGGCAAAAGCACGAGGCGCGGCGTTTAGCCGCGCGCGCCGCGAGTTTGGCGCCGCAGTGGGAAGACCCCTGGCTGTTGCTGGCCGCGCTGGCCCAGTCGCCGCGGGCCAGCATTGGATATTTGGAGCGGGCGTTGGAAATCAACCCGCGCAGCCGTCGTGCCCGGCGGGGAATGGCGTGGGCTGCACGACGCCTGCAGGAAAAGCAAACAGCCGCGGTGCGGGTGCAGCCGCCTGCCCCACCTGAGCACTATGCCCGCCGACGGTTGAGCCTTGTGCCGCTGGTGTTGATCCTGCTTTTGGCCTTGACGGGTTGGGCATGGGCGGCAGACATTCCCACCAAGGCGTTGGCCATGACCCGCCCTCAGCCCCAACCTAACGCGGTTTTCAAACCTACGATTACGCCCACCCCCACCAACACGCCCACCCCGACCCCCACTTTTACCCCTTCACCAACGCCTACAGCCACGCCCATCCCTACGGCAACGCCTACCCCGCGGCCTACACCGGTGCCCGCAGTGGCTTTGCCGTCGGGCATTCGCGGCCTTCCCCCAGGGGTGGGGCCCAACGACAAATGGATTGACGTCAACCTGACCCGCCAGCGGTTGTATGCCTATGTGGGCACGCAGTTGGTGCGCGCGTTTGTGGTTTCAACCGGCGTGCCAGCCTATCCCACGGTGACGGGCACGTACCGCATCTATGTCAAGTATCGCTACACCGATATGGCCGGCCCAGGATATTACCTGCCCAATGTGCCTTACACCATGTATTTCTATCTGGGGTATGGTATTCACGGCACATATTGGCACAACAACTTTGGTGTGCCCATGAGCCACGGGTGTATCAACATGCGCACCGACGAAGCCGGCTGGCTGTTTAACTGGGCGCCGTTGGGCACGGTGGTCAATATCCATTACTGACGACTGACGCCAGGGGCATTCCTGGCGCTGAGAGGGCTTTTTGTACGATGGCGTTCCCCGATGATTTGCTTCCTTCCCGTTTGAGCCGCCGCGATTTTCTCAAATTGGCGGGCTTAGGGCTGCTGGGCTTGGCCCTGCCGGCGTTTAACCTGCGCCGGGTGGAAATGCCGCCCGACCAGCAGGGACGCGTGGCATACGATTACGTGGATTTGTATGCCAAGCCTTCCTTTGATGCCAAACGGTTGACCCGCCTGTGGCACGATCAGGTGGTGCCCATTGCCGCGGTGGTCATTGGCGCTGAGAAGCCGGCCTACAACCGCCTGTGGTATTACGTTCCCCAGCGGGGATACGTGCATTCGGGGGGCGTTCAGCCGGTGCGGGTGGAATTGAACAGCCCGCAGGAAATCCCTGAAGGCGGGGTTTTGGCTGAAGTTACGGTGCCCTTTACCGACGTTTACCGCAGTGTGGAACGCACCCGGCCGCCGGTGTATCGCTTGTATTACGCTACAACCCATTGGGTGGTGGGGCTGGTCAAAGATGCCAGTGGCCAGGCGTGGTATCGCATTGAAGACGACAAGTGGAAAGAAACCTACTATTACGCGCCCGCGCGGCATATCCGCATTCTCAAGCCCTCAGACGTGGCGCCCCTTTCCCCCCATGTGCCCCCTGAGGAAAAACGCATTCGGGTGGATTTGACCCATCAAATCGTGACTGCTTACGAAGGCGGCCGCGCGGTCTATGCGGCCAAAACCGCTACGGGCATGGGCTATTTTGGTACGCCTGTGGGCGAGTTCCGCACTTTTCATAAGCGCCCCTATCGCCACATGGCCGCAGGCAACCGGGCTGAGCCCGATTATGACCTTCCCGGCATTCCCTGGGTGTGTTATATTACCGAAAACGGCATTTCGTTCCACGGCACCTACTGGCACAATGACTTTGGCAAGCCGCGTTCCCACGGCTGTTTGAACCTCAGCCCTACCGCGGCCAAGTGGATTTACCGTTGGACCCTGCCGGTGGTGCCATTCCACGAACAATACGCCTACAAGAAAAATGGCGGCACTTTAGTGGAGATTCACCAATGATCCGCAGAGAGCCTCTTTTTGCCGGTTTGGTTGTGGATGAAAATGACCGCCCCGTAGAGGTTGCCTACGTGGGTAACGAGCCTTGCTACGTGGTGGACGACGCCGGCTTCCGTCGGCACATTCCTTCCGAAGTAGTCGATCGTCAGGTGTTACAGCAACTCTTTGCCCTGGTCGAGGGCCGCGAAGATCTGCTTTCAGAGCAGGCCGCGCAGTTGTTGGGGCAAGACGACCCCTTCAGCAAGGCCGCGCTGGAAATGCAGTTCAAAAATTTAAACCAGCATATTGATGAGGTCTTGGCCGCGGGCATTCCCGAAGAGCATCGGGCCTACATGGGCATGATGGGCTTTCGGGTGCGCATCAACTATCACGGCGAAGTGGTGGAAATCACCTATCCTGGCGAGCCGATGGAGCCGTAGCCCTATGCGCTTTGATATTTTCACCCTCTTTCCAGAGGTGTTTCATCCTTACATTGATGTGAGCATCATTGCCCGCGCCCGCGAGCGGGGGTTGGCTGAGATTTATTTGCACAACATCCGCGATTGGACCACTGATAAGCACCACGTGGTGGATGACGAACCTTACGGCGGCGGTGGCGGCATGGTGATGAAGCCAGAGCCGATTTTCAAAGCCGTCGAAGGTGTGTTGGGAAGCCCGCCGACCTGCCCGGTGATTTTGCTCACCCCCCAAGGTCGGCCTTTTACCCAGGCCGTTGCCCGGGAATTGGCCCAACAGCCCCATCTGGCTTTGCTTTGTGGCCGTTACGAAGGGGTGGACGAGCGCGTCCGTCAACATTTGGTGACCGACGAAATTTCCATTGGCGATTACGTCCTCACCGGCGGCGAACTGGCTGCGATGGTGGTGTTGGATGCCGTCACCCGTCTGCTGCCCGGTGTGTTGGGCGACCCCGACGCGCCGGCCAAAGATTCCCACGCCGCGGGTTTGTTGGAACACCCTCATTACACCCGCCCCCCAGTGTTCCGCGGCTGGGAAGTGCCCGAAGTATTGC
The DNA here is from genome assembly GCA_013154225.1 of Chloroflexota bacterium. Classification (GTDB taxonomy): domain Bacteria; phylum Chloroflexota; class Anaerolineae; order Anaerolineales; family DRMV01; genus DRMV01. Next base: position 5,563 of record JAADCW010000138.1, on the reverse strand, counting down.
GTTCAGGCGATCACGGTCGTATTGCCCGCTGGCGGCGGGAGCAGTCTCTGCGCCGTACGTGGGAACGCCGCCCAGACCTGCTCGCCAAAGCTGAACTGACCCCCGAAGAGCAGGAACTCATCGCCCGGTGGGAGGCCGAGCGCCAGCGAGAAGCGCGCGAGGCGTAATTGCGCCGCTTTGCAGAGAAGCGCGTTTTGCGCGTTGGCTTGCGTTAACGGCGGTGCGTTATTCTCCCTGCTGTGCCAAAGCCAGCAAAATGGGGTGAATGGCTTGCGCGGCGCGGGCCCGATGGCTGATGCGGTTTTTCTCTTCGGGCGACAACTCGGCCATGGTGCGCCCGTGGTCGGGAAGGAAGAAGAGGGGGTCATACCCAAAACCGTGTTCCCCCCGTTCTTCAGGGATGATTTCGCCGTGGCATACGCCTTCGGCAAAGTGCAGGATGCCCTCGGGCGCGGCGACGGCAATCACGCAAACAAAGCGCGCCTTCCAGGGACGGGGGTGGTGTTGTAAATTGTCCAGCAGATACCGACGGCGGTCGGCATCGGTGGGGTGTGGCCCTGGGGCATAGCGGGCAGAATAGAGCCCAGGCGCGCCGTCCAAAGCTTCCACTTCCAGGCCAGAATCGTCGGCCAACACCAGCCACCCCGTGGCTTGCGCCCAGGCCGTGGCTTTGAGCGCGGCATTTTGCGCGTAGGTGGTGCCGGTTTCTTCGACTTCGAGGTCAATCCCGGTATCTTGGGGAAAACGCAGTTGAAAGGGAAGGCCTTTGAGCAGGTCGCGATATTCGCGCTGTTTGCCTCGATTGCCAGTAGCGATGAGGAGGGGTTGTAAATTATGTCTCATTGTCGTTGACTTCCTTTAGGCGCTATGTTATAATCAAAACGATTTGCAAAAATCCTTCTTTGGAGCATCGCGGTGGCTCACGACAATCCTTTCCGGCTGAATGTCGGCTTCATCGCGCACGAGCAAGTCGGCTATAGCCGGGAATTTCTTTTTGAGATTCCCGATTTGGTATTAGACGACCTGCCGTTGCATGACCTGGCCGGTCACATTACGGTTAGCCGTACACCGCAGGGCTTACTTTTTCAAGCGCACTTGCAGGCCACCACGCCCGCGGAGTGCGTGCGTTGTTTAGAGCCCTTCGAGCAAAAATTGGTGGCCGATTTCACCGAATTATACGCTTTTTCGCCCAAAAACGTGGGCGAATCAGGGTTGTTGTATCCGGAAAGCGGCCAAATCGACGTTGCGCCCTTGGTGCGGGAATATATGTGGTTGGATTTCCCCATCAAGCCCTTGTGCGCGGAAGACTGCAAAGGTTTGTGCCCGGTGTGCGGCGCCAACCGCAACGTGGAAGATTGTGGGCATACGGTAGAGCATATTGATCCTCGGCTGGAAATTTTGAAGACCCTTCTCGAGCGCTAACCCCTTGGGAGGAAAACTGCATGTCTGCAATGCCTGAGCCGCATCTGGCGCTTTCGACGCTCTTGGAGCAGGCAGAAGTGCGGGGTTACTTGACAACCGAAGACCTAATGGCCTGCTGTCCCGACGGCAATCGGCAATCTTTAGGCCGCATTTTGGCCTATCTGGAAAAACAAGGCATCGACGTGGTGGACGAAGATGTGCGCGTCGGCCTGCCGTCGGTTCCCGAAGAAGAAGTGGATACTGTGGGACAGTATCTCAAAGAGATGTCGCGAGTGCCTTTGCTAAGTGCGTCTGAAGAGCTGGCCTTAGCCCAACGGGTGGCGCGAGGACGCGACGCGGAGCGCGAACTCAAACGTCGAGGCCGCGAGCTTCCAAAAGCGCGGCGGGAAGCGTTGGAGGCCTTGGTGGAAGACGGCCAGATCGCCAGGGAACACCTTATTCGGGCCAACACCCGCCTGGTGGTCAGCATCGCAAAACGCTACATTGGCCGAGGTGTGCCGTTCGCCGATCTGATTCAAGAAGGCAATTTAGGTTTGATGAAAGCCGTGGACAAGTTCGATTATCGCCGCGGCTTTCGTTTTTCTACCTATGCCACGTGGTGGATCCGCCAAACCGTCAGCCGAGCCATTGCGGATCAAGGGCGCACCATTCGGGTGCCTGTGCACATGCTGGAGCGCATCCGCATTATGTATCGCCACCGCCAATCTTTGGAACAGCGGCTGGGGCGCCCGCCTACCACCGAAGAACTTGCCGAGGCCATGGAAATGCCGCCGCAAAAGGTGCAGTGGATGTTGCAGGTTTCATGGTATCCCCTTTCGTTGGAAGCCCCGGTCACCGACCATACCGACGAAGAGACTGAGTTAGGCGCGTTCATCGAAGACAAACGCGCCCCCGCACCTTCCCAACTGGCCTATCAGCGCATTTTGCAGGAACGCATCAAGGCTGTGTTGGAAACCCTGCCCCCGCGCGAAGCACAGGTCATTCGCCTGCGCTACGGCCTGGAAGGTGGGCATCCGCTGACCCTGGAAGAAATTGCCAGCAAATTTGGCCTCACCCGCGAGCGCATTCGCCAAATTGAAAACAAAGCCCTGCGCCGTTTGCGGCATCCCAGCCGCACGCGGCAGTTGCGGGATTATCTGGACTGAACCTTGCGGAACGCTTTGGCCTTGAGTGGGGTTATATAAAAGCACGATATGATGCTGTTGGTACCATGCATGGCCACGCGCTGTATGGCCGTGGCCATGTTGGCTTTGATAGGTGTATACTTATAGCGTAACTTTAAAATTGCGGACCACGTCAGCGCCTTGTTGCTTTGAGCAGTGTGTTGAGCCTGCTTGTGGTTTTGTGCTATGTTGGTCCGCAATTGAGGTTACAGCGAAGCATTTATCCTGACCTAAAGGAGCGTTCTTATGTTGAGCGTCCGCCAAATTGATACCACCAACCGCGCCGACGTGCGCAAATTTGTCCGCTTCCACTATGATTTGTACCGCGGCACCCCGCAGTGGGTTCCGCCCTTTATGCGCGACATTGAATTCGCCCTCAACAAGCAAAAGCATCCTTTTTATGAGCATTCCGATGCCGACTTCTTCCTGGCCGAGCGCGATGGGGAGGTCGTAGGGCGTATTGCCGCGCTGGAAATCAAGCCCTACAACGAATATCACAACAAGAAGACCGCGAGTTTTTATTTCTTTGATGTCATTGAAGATTTGGAAGTTGCCAAGGCATTGTTTGCACGGGTGGAAGAATGGGCGCACAAGCGCGGCCTGGATACCCTGGTCGGCCCCAAGGGGTTTAGCGCGTTCAACGGCTATGGTATCCAAATTGAAGGTTTTGAACACCGGCAGATGATGGACATGATGAATTACAACTTCCCTTATTACCCCAAGTTTATGGAGGCAATGGGGTTTGAGAAAGAGGTGGATTTTGTTTCCACCTATGTCCACGCGCCGGATTACGAACTGCCGGAACGCATCCACCGCATTGCGCGGCGGGTGCAGGAACGCGGCACGTTCCGGGTGCACACGTTCAAATCCACCGCGGAGATTCGCCGCTGGGCACGGAAGATTGGCGAAACCTACAACAACACCTTTGTCAACAACTGGGAATATTACCCCCTCACCGAGCGAGAAATCAAATATATCGTGGACACCCTGGTGCTGGTGGCCGTGCCTCGCTATATCAAGATCATCCTGCACGGCGATGACGAGGTGATTGGCTTCCTGTTTGGGTTCCCCGATGTGTCCAAGGCCATGCAGCGGGCTAAGGGGCATTTGTATCCGTGGAACATTGCCGATTTGCTCATCGAGCGGGCCCGCACCAATTGGATTTCCCTCAACGGTGCAGGCGTTTTGCCTCAATATCACGGCCGCGGCGCCAATGTGTTGCTGTATGAGGAAATGTATCAGACTGTGCGCTCGGAAAACCGTTTTGAGCACGCGGAACTCACCCAAGTGGCCGAAACCGCGGTGCAGATGCGCAAAGATTTGAAGAACATCGGCGCGAAGGAATACAAAAACCATCGGGTGTATCGCAAAGCCATCTAAACCCAGAGCCACAGCCGCCCGCCTGCCAATTGGTGGGCGGGCGGTTTTCTTTGTCGTTATGAGCCATTATCCTTTTTCGTGCAAATTGTGCAAACAGGGCGCATTGTGGGCGCTCTTGATGATGCTTTTGGCCGCGTGCGCGGGTTGGCAGCGGCCTGTATCCATTGCCGCGCTTCAAAGCCCTGTGTCCGTGACCCGCACGCCCACGTCCACCCCCTTTCTTCCTGCGACCAACACGCCCATTCCCCCCACCATTACCCCCAGCCCTACCCCGCAAAACACGCCCACGCCCACCTGGACGCCTACACCAACCCCACCGCCGCGGGCGCAATATCGTTTGGACGCCCATCTGGATTATTGGCAGCGCACCCTGGACGTCACCGAGCAGGTGGTGTATCCCAACACTACACAGAAGCCGCTGAAAAATTTGGTGTTCAATGTGGAACCCGCCCAGTGGGATGGCGTATTCCATTTGCAGAAGGTCACGGTGGAAGGGCAGGCCGTGAAGGGCACTTTCTCAGGCGGCACGCGTTGGGAAGTGCACCTTCCCCAGCCGCTTCAGCCGGGGCAGTCTGTAACCCTGGAAATCCGTTACCGTCTCAAATTGCCGTACAAAACAGCCAGCCGCATTTTCGGCGCCAGCGCCCGGCAAATCAATTTGGTGGATTGGTATCCCTTTGTGGTGCCTTACGATGCTTCCCAAGGATGGTTGTGGCATAAGCCCTGGCCTTTTGGCGATCATTTGGTTTACCCCGCGGCTGATTTTGACGTCACCCTCAAAATAACCGATGCACCCGATGGCGTGCGCGTCGCGGCCAGCACACAACCTGCTGAGGATGGGCACTATCGTTTGACCGCGGCGCGCGCGTTCGCGTTTTCCATTAGCCCCGAATTTCGCACAGCCCAAAGCCAGGCCCAAGGCATTACCATCACCAGTTACTACTTCCCCGAATTGGCCGCAGGTGGCAAGGCCTTGGCTACGTATGCGCGCAAAGCCGTGACCACCTTTTCAAAATATTACGGCCCTTTGCCGCGGGAGCATTTGGCCATTGTGGCCACTGAAGCAGCCGATGGGATGGAATACAGTGGGCTGGTCTTCCTGAGCACCAATTTTTATCATCAATACAACGGCACCATTCTCAACAATCTGGTGTCGTTGGGAATGCACGAACTTTCCCATCAGTGGTGGTACGACCAGGTGGGGAACGATCAGGCCATGCAGCCGTGGTTGGACGAAGCCCTGGCCACATACAGCGAGCGCCTTTTCTATCAAGACAACTACCCCAAAGACGCGCATTTGTGGTGGGGCTTTCGGGTTTATTGGTTTCACCCTGAAGGCTACATCAACCGCAGTATTTACGATTATGCGACCTTCCGCCCGTATGTGAATGCCACTTATTTGCGCGGTGCGGAGTTTATGGAAGATCTCCGCCAGCGCATAGGCGACCCGGCCTTTTTTGCCTTTTTGCGCGATTACCAAACCCAAATGCAGGGGAAGTTGGCTACACCTGAAGATTTCTTCCGCATTCTCAACGCCCACACGTCGGCAGATTACGAAGATCTGCGGAAAAACTATTTTGCGCCTGCGCGATAAGGTG
>JAADCW010000139.1 GCA_013154225.1 Chloroflexota bacterium | reverse complement strand
TTTGCGCAAATGGGTGGCCAGATTGCCGTCGGTCACGTCCAAAAGGTCCCGCAAAGCGCCAAAGTCCAATTGGCTTTCGTCGTCCAAGGCGTTCAAAGCGGCCATGATTTGCAGCCGCACGGGCTGGTGGATGAGTTCGTTGAAGTGGCTCATGACTGCCTCCACGTGCGCAGGATGTAAACCCCCGCCGCGATCAAACTGCCGCCGCCCAGCAGGGCCATCCAGAGGTTGAAAAAAGAAGGAAGCAGGAGGTAGCCAACCACGATGAAAACCGTGACTGCCAGGCCCAGTGAGACCAAAAAGCGGCTGCGATAGAGCAGCCCGCTGCTGACGTAGCCCATCATGGCAAAGAGGGAGATCAGCAGAGAAATCTGGTCGCCGCCTTGCGGATGGGCGAAATAGAGAATCAGCGCGGCGTAAAACATCCAGGCGAGCCAATAGAGGCCAATGCGCAATCCCTGGGAACTCCGCACTCGTTGCCCCAAATAGGCACCGACGCCAAAGGAAGCGACAGCCCCCAAGATGTCCAGCACCATCCAGACCATGCCGGCTTGGGGAGAATTAGGCCCCAAAAAGTAAGATGCGCCGAAGCCGAGGGTCCAAACCACGCCCCAAATGATGAGGAAGTAGGGCATGCCGCCGTAGGCCAAGGCGCGGCGCATTTGGCGGGTGGTGGTTTCGATCAGGCTGAGGGCCTCTCTGGCTTCATCGGGAGAAACAGGTGTGTTCATTTTTGCACCTCCTGGCAAAAGATTGATGTTCGAGTGCCTTTTTGCAAAAGAGAACTTTGTGTTGCAAAGTATAATACAGTAAAAAGTTTGTTTTGTCAAGAGGGCAAGAATTTTTAGTAGGAAGCTATTTTGCTTTGTAATATTTTGATGACAGAACGCGAAAACTGGACAATATCCCCGCTTTCGGGTATCATTTTAGCGCTTCCCACAGGGCTGGAGGAACGGCCGCGGGAAGATTTTGCCGTGCCGTAGGCTGGGCGCGGTAGTCCCTCAAAGGATTTTGCAATCGCATGGATCAAACCGTACAGCTGTTGAAAGCCCTCACTGAGGCGCACGGCGTCCCCGGCTACGAGGCGCCCGTGCGCGCTTTAATTCGTGAAGCCCTGGAGCCTTTGGGGCACTTGTCTGAAGACCGTTTGGGCAGTGTCATCTGCCGCAAAGACGGCACTTCTTCGTCCCCCAAGGTGATGCTGGCCGCTCACATGGATGAAGTGGGCTTCATGGTCAAGCACATCACCCCAGAGGGCTTCATTAAATTCCTGCCCTTGGGTGGATGGTTCGATCAGGTGCTTTTGGGGCAACGGGTGATTATCAAGACCCGCAAAGGCGATGTTGTTGGTGTGATTGGTGCCAAGCCGCCCCACATCCTTCCGCCTGATGAGCGCAACAAGGTGGTGCCCAAAAAGGACATGTTCATTGACATTGGCGCCACCTCAAAGGCCGAGGTTGAAGAAGCCGGCGTGCGTCCCGGAGATCCTGTGGTACCGCGCGCCGACTTTGTCGTTTTAGCCAACGGCAAATCTTACCTTTCCAAAGCCTTTGACGATCGGGTAGGCGTGGCCGTGATGATTGAGGCCCTGCAAGCCCTGCAAGAGCGCTCGCACCCCAACACCATCTATGCCACCGCCACAGTGCAGGAAGAAATCGGCCTGCGCGGCGCGCAGACCAGCGTTTGGGCAGTGGAGCCTGACGTCGCCATCATCTTGGAATCGGACATTGCTGGCGACATCCCCGGCGTCAAAGCCGAGCAAGCCCCCGCCCGTTTGGGCAAAGGCCCCTCCCTGCTCATTTACGAACGCCGCATGGTGCCCAACCTGGCCCTGCGGGATCTATTTTTAGAAACCGCAAAGGAAATCGGCGTCAACGTCCAAATGTCCTTTGTGGAAGGCGGCGGCACCGATGGCGCAGCTATCCAACTGCATCGCACGGGTGTCCCCGTCATTGTTCTGAGCGTTCCTGCTCGCCATATCCATTCCCACAGCGCGATTATCCATCGTGACGATTTTGATCAGGCCGTGCAATTGCTGGTGGCCGTCTTGCAACGCCTCGATGCAGAGACGGTGGCCGCATTGACCCGGTGAGTATCTTGGAGGCGAAATGGCTGAACCCATCAAACAAATCGTAGAAGACTTACAGAAGCAGATCGAGGAATTTGAGCCTCGTCTGGAAGTGCGCGACATGGGCGTGGTGCTGGAAGCCGGTGACGGTATTGCCCGTGCCAGCGGCCTTTCCGACGTCCGCTCGCAAGAACTGGTGCGCTTCGAAAACGGCGTGATGGGCATTGCCTTCAACCTGGAGAAGGACAATGTCGGTATCATCATCATGGGTGATTACACCGAAATCGAAGAGGGCACCAAAGTGTACACCACCGGCCGCATTGCCTCGGTGCCCGTGGGCGATGGCCTGATTGGTCGTGTGGTCAATGCCTTGGGCGAGCCCATTGACGGCAAAGGCCCCATCAAATTCGAGCGCTATCGCCCTGTGGAGCGCATCGCCCCCGGTGTGGTTGAGCGCAAAGACGTGGATACGCCCCTCCTCACGGGTATCAAGGCCATTGACGCCATGATTCCCATTGGCCGCGGGCAGCGCGAATTGATCATCGGCGACCGCCAAACCGGTAAGACCGCCATTGCCATTGACACCATCCTCAACCAAAAAGGCAAAGACGTGGTCTGCATCTACGTCGCCATTGGCCAGAAGAAAGCCCAGGTTGCCCGCATCGTGGCCACCCTGGAGAAGTTCGGCGCGATGGACTACACCGTTGTGGTGGTGGCCTCTGCAGACGAACCCGCGGCCCTGCAATACCTGGCGCCGTATGCGGGTTGCGCCATTGGCGAAGAATTCATGGAACAAGGCCGCGACGCGCTTATCGTGTATGACGACCTTTCCAAGCACGCCTGGGCATACCGCGAAGTCTCCTTGCTCATGCGCCGCCCCCCTGGCCGTGAAGCCTACCCCGGCGACGTCTTCTACCTGCACTCTCGTCTGCTGGAACGCGCAGCCCGTTTAGCCGACAAGTACGTCATCGTCCCCCAAGATTACACCAGCGAAGATGGCCTGGCCGCCCCCGAAGACGGCGTCAATGGCAAAGTGTACGACGGCCCCGTTGCCGAGCACGAAGCCGAAGAAGCCCGCAAGGCAATGGACAACCCCGACGCCTACAAAGTGGTCAAAGTTCGCGGCAGCGGCGGTTCCCTCACCGCCCTCCCCATCATCGAAACCCTGCTGGGCGACGTTTCGGCCTACATCCCCACCAACGTGATTTCCATTACCGACGGCCAGATTTACCTGGAAAGCAACCTCTTCTACGCAGGTATCCGCCCGGCCATTAATGTCGGTATTTCGGTGTCCCGCGTGGGCGGTGATGCCCAGACCAAAGCCATGAAACAGGTTGCAGGCCGCCTGCGCCTGGATATGGCCGCCTTCCGCGAACTGGCCGCGTTTGCCCAATTCGGCTCTGATCTGGACAAAGCCACCCAAGCGCAACTCAACCGAGGTTTGCGCATTCAGGAAATCCTCAAACAGCCGCAATATTCGCCGGTGCCGCTGGAACACCAGATCATCGTCATCTACGCGGCCACCCGCGGCTACGCTGACAGCGTGCCCATCGAAAAGATGCGCCAGTGGGAGCAGGACCTGGTCCGCTTCATGGACACCGCGCATCCTGAAATTGGGCGCACCATCATTAGCGAAGGCAAGATTTCTCCTGAAACCGAAGAAAAACTCAAAGCCGCGCTGGAAGAGTTCATGGCCAGTTGGAGTTAGGATAGAAGCCTATGGCAACCGCACGTGAAGTCAAACTCCGCATTCGGAGCGTCAAGAGCATTGCCCAAATTACCCGTGCTTTGCAGGCCGTGAGCGCCAGCAAGGTGCAGCGGGCAATTGCCACGGTGGAAGCCAGCCGACCCTATGCCACCAAAGCGTGGGAAGTGCTGACCCACGTGGCCATGCAGCCGGGCCGTGAACACATGCACCCGCTGATGACCCGCCGCGACGAGGTCAAAAACGTCCTCGTGGCCCTCATCACCAGCGATCGCGGTCTGGCCGGGCCTTACAACACCAACGTCCTGCGCTTCATGTTCAAGAAATTCGACAACTATCCCGTGCCCGTGCACTATGTGACCATCGGGCGCAAGGGGCGGGAAATTCTCCACCGCCGCGGCAAGCACATCGTGGCCGATTTTAGCGGGATCCCCGATCGGCCCAAGTTTGCCGATGTTTCCCAAATTGGGCATTTGTTGGTAGAGGAATTTCTCAGCGGCAAAGCCGACGAAATCTACCTGGTTTACACCGATTTCGTCAACATGCTGCGGCAGAACCCCACCATGAAGAAACTCCTGCCCCTGGAAGTTGAAGAAGATACCCGTGTGCAGGACTTTTCCCCCGCCGCGGGGCATAAAGCGGTGGCTTCCTACATTTACGAACCCGACGAAACCGAGATTTTGAACCAGATTGTGCCGCGTTTTACGCAGTTGCAGGTGTTCCATGCGGTGTTGGAATCGCAGGCCAGCGAACATGCTGCCCGTATGGTGGCCATGAAAAACGCGACCGACAACGCCACCGAACTGGCCGATGCCCTGCAATTGGAATACAACAAAGCCCGGCAGCAGAGCATTACCAGCGAAATGCTCGACATTGCTGGCGGCGCCGAAGCCCTGGCGCAAGCAATGGCTGCCGAAGCCCGCAAAGCCGCCCAGGCGGCCCAACAATCGCAATAAACCAGAATTTTGGAGGCAAGCATGGCGAAAGCAACCGGCCGAGTCGTACAGATTTTAGGCGGCGTGGTAGACGTGGAATTCCCCGCCGAACAACTCCCCGAAATTTACGAAGCCGTAGAAGTGCTTCGCGACGATGACCAACCCCTGGTGCTGGAAGTGCAAAAGCACCTGGGCAACAACTGGGTGCGCTGCGTGGCCATGGGCGCCACCGACGGCCTGAAGCGCGGGATGACCGTGCGGGCGACCGGCGCCCCTATTTCCGTGCCCGTGGGCGAAAATGTGCTGGGGCGCATCTTCAACGTTTTGGGTGAACCCGTGGATGAAGCCGGCCCGGTGGAAGCCAAAGAGCGCTACCCCATCCACCGCCCCGCGCCCAAGTTTGAAGAACAATCTACCACCGTTGAGGTGTTTGAAACCGGCCTCAAGGTCATTGACCTGATTGCCCCCTTCACCAAAGGCGGTAAAACCGGTATTTTCGGCGGTGCTGGCGTGGGCAAGACCGTGATCATCATGGAACTCATCCGCACCATCGCCACCGTGCACAAAGGGAACTCGGTGTTCACCGGTGTGGGCGAGCGCACCCGTGAAGGCACCCAGCTCTACCGCGAAATGCTGGAATCGGGCGTGATGAAAGACACGGTGATGGTTTACGGCCAGATGAATGAGCCCCCTGGCGTGCGCCTGCGCGTGGCCCTCACCGGCCTGACCATCGCGGAATACTTCCGCGATCAAGGCAAAGACGTGTTGCTCTTCATTGACAACATCTTCCGCTTCTCCATGGCCGGTTCCGAAGTGTCGGCCCTGTTGGGGCGCTTGCCTTCCGCGGTAGGCTACCAGCCCACCCTGGCAACGGAAATGGGCGAACTCCAAGAGCGCATTACCTCCACCAAGCAGGGCTCCATTACGTCCATGCAGGCTGTGTACGTGCCCGCGGACGACTACTCCGACCCTGCCCCGGTGGTCACGTTCGCCCACCTGGACGCAACCATCGCGCTGGAACGCTCCATTGCAGCCAAAGGTATTTACCCCGCGGTGGATCCCTTGGCTTCGACCTCGCGCATCCTCGACCCCCGCATCGTGGGCGAGGAACACTACCGCACCGCGCGCGAAGTTCAGCAGGTGCTCCAGCGCTATAAGGACCTGCAAGACATCATCGCCATTTTGGGCGTGGAAGAACTGAGCGAAGACGACAAACTCATCGTGAGCCGCGCCCGCAAGATTGAACGCTTCTTCTCCCAGCCCATGTTTGTGGCCGAGCAGTTTACCGGTATCCCTGGGCGGTACGTCTCGCTCAAAGAAACCGTCCGCGGCTTCCGCGAAATTTTGGACGGCAAGCACGACGACCTGCCCGAACAGGCTTTCTACATGGTCGGTACCATTGACGAGGCTGTGGAGAAGGCCGAAAAGATGGCGAAAGAAGCCGCGTAGGAGGCGTTATGCCAATCCATTGCGAAATCGTCTCCCAAGATCGCATGGTGTGGTCTGGCGAGGCCGATATGGTGGTGGTGCCTGGTGCGAGCGGTGAAATGGGCATTTTGGCCAACCACGCGCCCTTGCTTTCCACCCTCAAGCCGGGCATCATCAAAGTGGTGCGTGATGGGCAGGAAGATTACTACACCGTGACCGGCGGTGTGGTGGAAGTGCGCCCTGACAAAGTCACCATTTTGGCCGATGCGTCGGAGCACGTCACCGAAATTGATGAGCGGCGTGCAGAAGAAGCGCGCAAGCGGGCTGAGGAACTGCTCAAGAAAACGCCGCCTTCCACGGCAGAGCATCTGGCCGCGCAGGCCGCGCTTCAGCGGGCTCGCATTCGCCTGGATGCCGTGCGGCGTTTCCGCCCCAAGAGCGGCCCGCAAATTCAATCCGGCGCGCCCGAAGATAAGGGCTGAGGTCCCTCATCATGGCGCTTTTTTCCCGTAACCTGGGCATTGACCTGGGGACTGAGCGGGTACGCATTGCCGAAGGCGATCAGGTGTTGCTCGACGAGCCCACCCTGGTTGCCGTGGCCGCCGCGGAACAGCGAATGGTTGCCGCGGGCGAAGAAGCCGCGCAAATGGAAGGCCGCGCGCCTGACGTCTACGAGGTCATTCGGCCTTTGCAAAACGGCGTGGTGGCCTATTACGAACTGACGGAAAAACTGCTCCGCATTTTGTTGCGCAAGGCCGGAGGCACGTCGTGGCTGTTCCGTCCCAAGGTGATGATTACCGTGCCCTACGGCGTCACCAGCGTGGAACGCCGCGCGGTGCACGAGGCCGCGCTTCAGGCGGGCAGTAGCGAGGTTTTCCTCATCCCTAACCCGCTGGCCTCGGCCCTGGGTGCTGATTTGCCCGTCAGCAGCCCGGCAGGGAACATGATCGTCAACCTGGGTGCAGGCACAACCCAGGCCGCGGTCATTGCCATGTATGGCGTGGTCGCGGCAGAGACCCTGCGCCGCGGTGGTCGCGATTTGGATGAGGCCATTATCACCTACGTCCGCCGAAAATATGGCCTGATTTTGGGCCAGCCTACGGCAGAGCAGGTCAAATACAAAATCGGCGCGGCAGTGCCTTTGGATGAAGAGATGAGCGCGGAGGTCCAAGGGCAGGATCAGGTGACCGGCCTGCCTCGGGAGATTACCCTCACCACCAGCGAGATCGTCGAAGCCCTGCAGGACCCCCTGCACGAGATGGTAGAAACCGTGCGGCGGGTGATGGAAAAGACCCCGCCCGAGCTGGTGGCCGACGTCATTGACCGGGGGGTGGCGCTGTGCGGTGGCACCGCGCTGCTGCGTGGGTTAGATCGCTTGATGACCAAGGAACTCGGCGTGCCCGCGTATTTGGTGGACGACCCGGCCAATGCCGCGGTGCTCGGTGCCGCCCGAGGGCTTGAGCAGTTGCCCGTTTTGCGGCGGCATTTGGTGCCCATCTAAAATTTGCTTGCCTCCCCGAAAATACAAACAGCGCCCTGATGCTTGCAGGGCGCTGTTTTTTTATTGTAACCCGAATTGCGGATAAGCCTTACAACGCGTTGCACTGAGTGGAGCGACCAACGGGAGCGCAGTCGAAGCACCCAAAAGTGCTTTTTTCTGCGTTTTGACTACGATTGCTTCGCAATCTCCGCAACGCGAGGGCTTTTCCCTTATCCAACACTCCGGTTATTGTAGGCGTTACGCAGTCAGCGTGTAAGATTGTAAACCAGTGGCATTCACGCTATCCAGGGCCTGTTTCTCCCCTTGCTCTTTGGGAGAGGGGCTGAGGGTGAGGGCGTAAAGGGCCAATAAAGTCTATTTCGCCTTCATGCCTTGGTGTTGCTTGACGTGGTAGGAGCTTTAGCACCTGCAATTCATGCCGCATCGGTCAACTGTGCAAGCTCTATGATACAGTAAAACGCCCGAAGTGTTCGCGGACTTTTGTTGTTTGTAGGTGGAAGAATAGTGTCAGGGGATTGCGAACCAAGCGAGCGCAGCGAGCCCGGCGAAGCTATCCGCCACCTACTAGATTCGCAAGCCAATGAGTGTGTCGCTGATTTGTCTGTTTTGTTTGCTAAGTACGGCGAGGCAAGTAAATCTCACGCGAGTTAGATGGTTATTTGCTTTACTTAAACGAAAATTTGATGATATCTCCATACTGTTCAACTTCTACTCTTTGGCGATTAGGATCACAAAGATTTGGGGTTTGTTCACATACCTCCTCAGCTAAACTAAAGTGTTGTGAAGAGCAATATACTTGTCGAAAGGCATTTATTACTTGAAGTCTATTGTAGTATTTCACCTGAGCATCATCATATAGATTTCTGACTTTGCAGTCAGAACTGGAAAGATTAGAAAAATAATTCTTTTCGCAGATAGAAAGTAATAATTTTGAATTAAGAGGCAGTAGAATTTCAACCCCTGGAGAGGCAAATCCAGCGGATTTTTGTATCCGTGATGCTACAACAACAGGATTATCTGAAGTATAAAAAGGATGTTCTGTTTTATTATTCCATATAACCCATATATGCTTTAACAACACCTCAGTTAAGGCTTCAACTAATTTAGGATTAAACAAACTAATAAAATGGTTTACAGCTTCATCCTTGTAGCCATATTCTAGCCACATTCCCTCTTTAGCAAATTCTTGATTTATGACATCAACTATTGCTTTTCTTAGTTGAGCTTGGTTTTGACGATATTCTCGTGTGCGCAAGAATTGAATACTAATAAAAAAAGCCAACTGAATTTTGTATTTTGGATTAAAACGTCTCTTTCGAACAAGAGCTTGTAAAAGTTTATCTAGTAAAGAAGCATATGTCGTTTCTAACTCTGCAAAAACTTGCTCAACAATCTGTGGATCTTCATCTCCTGTTACTTCTTCAGGAAGGTCGAAAAAATAGCGTTCTTGTGCTACATTTATAATACTACTATTAAAGATGGCCCTTCTCACTTTATCGAAAACGAAAATGGAATTGCCGTCTTCTGAAAATTTTCTTAGATAAAATTGAGGCACATAATGTTGGCGTTTCGTCTTTTGCATTCTTTAATTCCTGTAAGAATTGCCCACCTCAATATTACCCCGCCCAAAGCCAATGCCTCTGCCAAGGGCGCGTTTGCCCTGCGGCATTGCTCTCGGCACAAAGGCCGCAAAGAAGGCTGGCACAGCCGGGGTTACAGGTAGTAAGTCATCCGCT
>JAADCW010000215.1 GCA_013154225.1 Chloroflexota bacterium | reverse complement strand
AAATCTTGTAAAACGGGTTAGCATGAGATGTTACGCAGGTCGCAGGCCATCCAGAGCAACAACAGAGAGCGGCTTTCTCCCCTCTCCCTTTAGGAGAGGGGACGGGGGTGAGGGCGAAAAAGCCCAAGATAAGCCATCTCGCCCTCACCTCCCCCATCCCCTCCTCTCCCAGAGGGAGAGGAGGGGCGCTCGTGTGCCTCAAAACCAGACGGGCTTGCAATAACACCAATTTGTGTTAGGTAATCAGACGTATCTCAATGCCTTGGGCTGGCAAGGCTATGCACGGGCTGAATGGAGCGCCCCAAAAGCATTTCGGGGCTGTTTTTGAGGAAAGGGAAAAGTGCAGAAGGTCTTTGACCAGCCCTTGGGGCGCATGGCGTGTCTTTGTTTGCACAGAAGACGCCTGCGCACTGGGCAGTTGGAGGCAATGCGGGCGACAATGGCCTTGCAGGTTTGTAGGTCGGCTAAGATAGGGGCTTGCCCAGGTATTCCACCACGGCCAGGAAGGCTTTGACCACTTCTGGGTCGTAGAGTTTGCCGGCTTGTTCTTGGATCTCTCGCACGGCCTCTTCGTGGGGCATGGCAGGTTGGTACACCCGATGGTCAATCATCGCGCCGTAAGAATCTACCACCGCCAAAATTCGCGCCCCCAAGGGGATTTCCTCGCCTTTGAGGCCATAAGGGTAGCCACTGCCATCCCAGCGCTCGTGGTGGGTTTCCACAATTTTGGCCACGGGCTCCAGCCGTTTGAGGGGACGCAGAATTTGCGCGCCAATGAGGGGATGGGTGTGCATGATATGCCATTCGTTTTCGTCCAGGGGCCCGGGCTTGAGCAGAATGGTATCGGGGATGCCGATTTTCCCAATGTCGTGCAGTAAGGCCGCCAGGCGGATGGTCTCGATTTCTTCGTCCGAAAGCCCCATTTCGCGCGCGATGGCTACAGCCCACTCGGCCATGCGTTTGCTGTGGTCGCCGTGGTAGGTGTCGCGCACGTCCATCGCGTGGGAAAGGGCCAACACGGTCTGCATGAAGTCCTCTTCCATGCGCTCGTAGGCCTGAGCGCGCTGGAGCGCGGTGGCACCGATTTCGGCCAGGGCTTGCAGAGGGGGGATTTCTTCTTCGGTAAAGGGCTCGCTATCGCGCGGGCGGCCGACCAAAAGCATCCCAACGACCTCGCCATCCCGCGTGCGCAGAGGAAGCGCCAGGGCAGGCCCGATGTGTTCCACCCAGTCGGGGTGCTGGGTGAGGGGCGATTGGTAAAGCGCGCGAAAAACCAAAGGGCTGTTATGACGCAGCAGATGGCCGGTGATGCCTTTTTGGGTGCTGTAAAAGCGCCCGGGTAGGTCGGGGGAGAAGCCTTCGACGCATTCAATGACAGCTTGCTCTTTGTTTTCGCCCAGGAAGCGGCTAAGCAGGGCGCTTTGGGCATCGCTGAGCCGCAGGGCTTGTTGGACGAGCATGTTGGCGATGTTTTGCGTGCCGCTGGCTTCCCGCAGTGCGGCGCTGGCTTCAGAGAGGGTGGTCAGTTGTTTGATTTTGGCTTGCAGGCGTTTGACCAGGTGCGCGTTTTCCAGGGCAATGGCCGCGTGGTCGGCCAGCATGTTGAGCAGATCCAGTTCGTTTTGATGGAAACGCCGAGGGCGATGCCAGGCGACGTTCATGACCCCCAACACATTGCCGTGGGCAATAAGCGGGATGCTGATGATTGCCCCGTGCCAGGGCGCGCCAGCAAAGAGCGGGTCTTGGCTGGTGTCGGCGACGATTTTGGGTTCGCGGGTGCGGGCCACGGTGTAGGTGATGCCGTGGGGCCGTGGCGAACTGAGGGGATGGTCTTGCACCTGGCCATCCCAAAAGGCCGAGGCAAAGGTCAGTTTTTCCCCATTATAAAGGAAGATGTGGGCGTCGTCAGCCTGGGTAAGCGCCACGCTTTGCTGGAGTAAGGTGGTGAGCACTTCGGTGACATCCAGGCTGGAGACCAACTGGAGGCTGGCCAACCGCAGGGCGTTGAGGGCCTGTCGTTGCTGTTGTTCGGTTTGGAAAAGGCGGGCGTTTTGGATGGCAATGGCCGCGGCGCTGGCCAGGGTTTGCGCGGCTTGCAGATGTTGCGGGGTGAAATGGTTGGGTTCGGTGCATTCCAGGGTCAGCAAGCCGATCATTCGGTCGTCATACACCAGCGGAACGCCCAGCCAGGAGCGAATTTCATGGGAAATGTCGGTGTGATACCAGTGGGGATATTCGCGTACATCGGGAATAAGCAAAGGCTGGCGGGTTTGAGCAATGTAGCGGGTGGTGGGCCACTGTGAGGGGGAAGGCTGGTATTTGTAGAGGCGGGTTTGCAGTTCTTGCGCGTCAATGGGGTAGCCCTGCAGGTAGCGGATTTCTAATTCCCCATCCTGGTTATACAGCCACACAGAAGAGCGCTCGTAAGGTACGACTTCCTTGAGCCCGGCCAGCAGGCGGACGAGGATGGTTTCCAGGTCCAGTGAGCGGTTGAGGGAGAGGATGAGGTCGGTCAGGGTCTGCATTTGGCGCAGGGTGGCGCGTTCCTGCTGAAGGCGGATGGCGCGGCACACCACAGCCGAAAGCCACTGCGCTCCTTTGGCAACGAATTCCAGATTTTGGGGGATGATTTGTTCCGACGTGCGCCATCCCAGATAAAGCAGGCCAAAGAGGGTGTTGTCTAAGGTCACCCGATAGACGCCAATCCAACGGACGCCGCGCGCGTGCGCGTCCGCGATCATGGATTGCTCTGGCAAGGTTTCGATGGGGCGGATGGTCCAGTCTTCTTGGGTGGGGAGCAGTGGGGGCGGGCCAATGGCCGCCCGATAGCCCACAGGTTTGTAGAAGTTGTATGCGGCCAGGATTTCCGCGGTATCCCCCATTTCGCGGTTGAAGATCACCGACGCGCCCCAAATGGCATGGCCTGCGTGGGCCAAGGCCCGCAGGGCCTCGGTGGCGATAATCTGCGGATCGGTGGCGTTGAGCACCCGTTCGTCAATATCTTGGAAAAACAATGCCCGCCGGCTGAGGTCGTGATACCGAAGCATCCGACGGAGGCGAGCAGCAAAGAGCGAGGGTTGTCGGGGCGTTTTGGGTTGATATTCGTGAAGCCCTTGGTCGAAGAGGCGGGCGATTTCTTCTTCTGAGGCCTGATCAGTAAATAGGCATACAGGCACTGGCGAGCGGCGCGCTTCCAGTGTCTGGAGTACAGTTTCGGCGGTGATCCAGGGAAGGCGGTATTCGGTGATGATACAGTCGGGAAAGGGGCTGTTGGTAAGGGCGTCTTCCCAGGCGGCCTGGGTAGGGATGGGGAGCACTTGGGCTGTAGGAAGGACTGTGTGAAGTGTTTGTTCCACCCAGGCCAGGGCTTCCTGGTCGGCATCAACGATCCAAAAACGTGGCATGAGTGTCTCGAAGGGGTGACAAGAGTCGTGCTCTCATTGTACAGCAAAAGTGAGTTTTTAAGTAGGTTTTTGCAGAATTGGGGTGCGTTTTATGATCAAAGGGCAGGGATGGGTGAAAAGTCCTGGTTGAAAGGTGACAGTTTTGCTTGCTTTTTTGCAAAAATTCGTTTATACTGTGGGTAGTTGTGGGAGAAAGTGTCGCGAAGTGGTGCAACGCCGAGGCTCGGCGTTCTTGCGTTTAAATGGGAGATGTGAACATATGTTCTTGGGGCGCTACCATCACACACTGGATAAGAAAGGGCGGCTGACCATTCCCGCGCGTTTTCGTGACGCGTTGGAAGGTGGCGCGTATCTTGTCCAGGGTTTTGATCGCAACTTGATGGTACTCACGCCCGAAGTGTTTGAGCGCATCTACCGCCGCGTGAACGCCTTGAGCATGACTGACCCGGTGGCGCGCCAACTCAAGCGGCTGATTTTCTCCGCCGCCAGCCCGGTGGAAGTGGACGGCGCTGGTCGTATTCTCATCCCCGCCTATTTGCGTGAAACCATTGCCTTGGATGGGGAGGCGGTGGTGGTTGGCGTGGGTGACTACTTTGAAATTTGGCCGGCTTCGGCCTGGGAAGAGCAAATGGCCGTGTTGCAGGATGCGGAGGCCAATGCTCGACGCTTCGCAGCTTTGGATATCTCGCCCGTGGATGAAGCGTCGTAGGAGCCGAGATGGCCTGGCCCCATCGTCCGGTACTTTACCATGAAGTGCTTGCGGCCTTGCGCCCTCACGCAGGTGGGCGCTACGTGGACGCGACCCTGGGCGCGGGCGGCCATGCTCACGGCATTTTGGAGATGAGCGCCCCTGACGGGATGCTCCTGGGGCTTGATGTGGATCCTCAGGCCCTGGCCATTGCTCGCGAGCGCCTTCGCCCCTTTGGCGAGCGGGCTATTCTGCGGAAGGCTTCCTACACCACCTTGTTGGCGCAACTACAGGATTTGGGGTGGGAGGCCGTGGATGGCATTGTGTTGGATTTGGGCGTGTCATCCATGCAACTGGATACCCCCGAGCGGGGCTTCTCATTTCGGGAAGACGCGCCCCTGGATATGCGTTTCGACCCCGAGCAGGCCATCACCGCCGCGGATTTGGTCAATACCCTGGATGAGGCGTCGCTGGCCGACATCCTGTGGCGCTACGGTGAAGAGCGGCGTTCCCGTCGGGTCGCCAGAGCCATTGTGCGCAACCGCCCCATTGAGACGACCCGGCAGTTGGCCGAAGTGGTGGCGTCGGCAACCACTTCGGGCAAGCGGGGTATGCACCCTGCTACACGTACCTTCCAGGCGCTTCGCATTGCCGTCAACCAGGAACTGGCCAATCTGGAAGCGGTGTTGCCACAGGCTATTGAAGCATTGGCGCCGGGCGGCAGGCTGGCGGTGATTGCCTTCCATTCTTTGGAAGACCGCATTGTCAAGCATTTCCTGCGGCGGGTCAGCGGCTATTGCACTTGCCCGCCCGAGATGCCGCACTGTGAATGCGACGCCGAGGCCCTGGTGAAACTGGTGAAGCCTTTTCCCATGCGGCCTACGGATGAAGAAATTCGCGCAAATCCCCGTGCCCGAAGCGCCCGTCTGCGGGTGGTTGAGAAGATGGCATAGGGCTTGCAGGCAAAGTAAATATGACTCACGCAACTCGTTCCCTTCGACAAGCCTACCGAGAACTGCCCTGGCGGCAGCAGCTGCGCCGCTTGGCCTGGGCATTGGCCGCGATAGTCATTGTGACTTCGGTGGTTTTGTTGGAAGTGCACTTTTCGACCCAAAACATCGTTTTGGGAAGCGAATGGCAGCGGACCCGTCGCCGCATTCTCGCGACCCAAAACGAAAACCTGGTGTTGGAGAGCCGTTTGGCAGAATTGACCTCGCGGCAGGTGCTGCTCTCCCAGGCTAAGGAACAGGGCTACCGCCCGGTGAGCCCAGAGCACGTGCATTACGTCCCTGTGCCTGCTGAGGCCATGCCCGCGCCTGCGGTGCCCAACATCCCCGAGGCCAAGCTTAGCCCTCGCACCGACGATACTTTACCCGAGGCTTACACCATTTCACTGATCAAGTGGCTGATGTATGATTTCTTCCTGGTGCCGGAGCCTTGACCATGCCCGATGTCCGAACCGTTCCTCGCCCTGATGAGTCTTTGCCCCTCGCGGAAGCGCCCCAAGAGCACTTCCCGCTTTGGCGTTATTTGGTGATGTTGAGCGTGGTTTTGGTGATGGGGCTGACGGTTATCGCCCGCATGGTCGTGCTGCAGTTAGAGCCTATCGAGGGGCTGGCGCCAGAGGGGGGGTATCAGGAAGCCGTAGCTGTGCCGCGAGGCATGATTTACGACCGAGATGGCCACCTCTTGGCCGGCAATCAGGAACGTTACCAATTGGATATCCACATCAAAACGATCCCGGAGTCGCTCATTCCCCAAGTGGGGCGTGAAGTTGCTCAGGTGCTCAACGTGGATGCGGAGCGTTTGGTCGGTATTTTGCTCGCTGAGAAGGGTAAGAATACGGAAAACGTGCAGGTTTCCAAGAGCGTGACCGAAGTCCAGCGCGAGCAATTGGAAACGCTGGCCGAGGATTGGGTTTACCTGGACGCGGAGGGCAATCGCGTTCATCCAAAAGACCCCTTGAGTTTTGTGCCCCACATGGTGCGCTTTTATCCTGAAGGCGATTTGGCTTCCAACGTTTTGGGCTTTGTGCCCCCTCTTTCGGATAGCGGCGTAGGCGGTGTGGAGGAGTATTACAACGATTTGCTGAAAGGCGGCACGCGTTGGGTTTCGTATGCGTATGCGCCCTGGAATATGACCGATAAGAAGGACGAGAAGGATGTCAAGCCGCCTCAGCCCGTTTCCCTCTACCTGACCCTCGACCGAGATTTGCAGGGCGAAGCCGAGGACGTCGCCCGTAAGGCCGTCGAAGACACCAAGGCCAGCAGCGCGACCATCGTGGTTGCCGACCCTCACACGGGTGCTATTTTGGCCATGGCGCAATATCCCCGCCCCGACGTGCGGGATCCCGACAAACTGGCGGCGTTCCTGGAACAGTGGCAGGCCTACAACTTTGCCATTGGTCGCCCGTATGAGCCTGGCTCGGTGTTCAAAATCGTTACCATGGCGGCCGCACTGGATGCAGGGGTGGTGGAGCCCGACACCACATACATGGATACCGGCCAGTTTCGGGTGCCAGGCGCGGTGTTCTTCAACTGGGACCGCCGCGGGCGGGGCGAACAGACCATGACGGGCTGTTTGCAGTACTCCCTGAACACCTGCTTGGCCTGGGTTGCTTATGAAAAACTGGGCAGTGAGCGCTTCTATGGGTATCTGCAGGCCTTTGGCTTTGGCCAACCCACGGGCGTTGACCTGAGCGACGAAGCCCCGGGCGGTTATCGCTCGGCCTTTGATCCCCCACCTGCCAGACCAAACGAAATTGGTTGGTCCCTTGCCGACCTGGCAGCCCAGGGCTTTGGGCAGGCAATCTTTGTTACACCGCTTCAGATGGTGGTTGCGGCTTCTGCTATTGCCAACGGCGGCTATCTGGTCACGCCCCATGTGCTGTCCTTTGAGGTGCTGGATGGCTACCGCTACGCTTACCGTCCGGATGTGCAGCGTCAGGTGATTTCGGAAAAGACCTCGCGCGAAATGCGCAAGATGCTGGCTGATTCGCTTCAGAGCGAGACCAAACGGGCGCTGGTGCCGGGTTACAGCGTGGCTGGGAAAACCGGCACAGCCCAAATCGCCGATCAGACCCGAGGCTATGTGGAAGATGCCACCAATGCCTCGTTTGTGGGCTGGTTCCCGGCCGATGATCCGCAGTATGTCATCTACGTTTGGCTGGAACGCCCCAAGACCTCGCCTTGGGCGTCGGTGGTGGCAGCGCCGGTGTTTGCCGAGATGGTCCAGCGCATTGCCGTGCTGGAAAAAGTCCCGCCCGACAAAGTGCGTCATTCCTTGAGTGCAGCGCAGCCCTAAAGGTAAACCATGCTCACCTTAGCCGATGTTGTGGAAGCCCTCACAGGTACGCGTCCGCCCCAGGATGGCGACGTCATCACCGAAACGGTGGTGGATTCTCGCCAGGCCATCCCGGGTGCGATGTTTGTGGCGCTGCCTGGCACCCGCCACGATGGGCATGAGTTTGTGGGCGATGCCTTTTCCCGCGGGGCAAGCGTGGCGCTGGTTTCCCGGCCTGTACCTGCCTTCCCTACCTTGGATTTGCGGGTAGGTAAATTTGACCTCGCGGCCTGGGAAGCCTTTCATACCCCTGGTTGTCTGCTGGTCGAAGATACCTTGGCTGCCCTTCAGCAGACAGCGCGCTTTTGGCGTCAGAAGATGTCCCACGTGCGGGTTATTGGCATTACCGGCAGTGTGGGTAAATCCACCACGAAAGAACTGACCGCTCAGGTGTTGAGCAGTCGGTATCGCACCTTGAAAAATCGCGGCAATTTGAACAACGAAATTGGCCTGCCGCTCACCTTGCTGCGCCTGACCGAGGGCTATCAGCGGGCGGTGTTGGAAATGGGCTTTTACGTGCCCGGTGAGATTACCTTTTTGTGCGAATTGGCCCAGCCCCAGGTGGGCGTGGTGACCAACGTGGGGCTTGTGCATGCCGAGCGTGCGGGTTCCCAGGAGACGATTGCACGCGGCAAGGCCGAATTGGTCGAGGCCCTGCCCCCCGCGCCTGAGGGTGTGGCTGTGCTCAATTACGACGACCCTTGGGTGCGCCCCATGGCTAAGAAGACCGCGGCGCGGGTTTTCTTCTACGGCCTTTCGCCCGAAGCGGATCTGTGGGCCGACCAAATTGAAGGTTTGGGCCTGGAAGGCCTGCGCTTGCGCCTGCACTACCAGGGCGAAGCCTTGACCGTGCGGGTGCCCTTGCTGGGACGCCATTCAGCCCATACGGTGCTGCGCGCGGCCGCGGTGGGGTTGGTTGAGGGCCTTTCGTGGGACGAAATCGTCGCTGGCCTGCGCATGGGGCATACCCAACTGCGTTTGGTGGCCGTGCGGGCGTTCAACGGCGCGCTGTTGTTGGATGATACCTACAACGCGTCGCCGCAGTCCACCTTGGCTGCCCTCAACCTGTTGGCCGATTTGCCTGGGCGGCGGGTGGCTGTGCTGGGCGATATGTTGGAGCTGGGCCCGTATGAGCATGAAGGCCATTGGAAAGTGGGCTTGCGCGCAGCAGAAGTGGCTGCGTTGCTGGTTACCGTGGGCGAGCGGGCGCACACGATTGCTGAAGCCGCCCGAGCTGCTGGTATGCCCGCAGACCAGGTGATTGAAACCGAGGACGCCGAAGGGGCGATTCGGTTGTTACGGCAGGTTTTACATCCCGACGATGTGGTGCTGGTGAAAGGCTCGCGGGGGGTTCGCATGGACCGCATCGTGAGCGCATTGGAGGCCGAAGCATGATTACCCCCGCTCCTACCACGCTGGCTTTAGGGCTGGCCGCGTTGAGTTTTGTGCTCACCGTGATTTGGGGCGAACCGTTGTTGCAAATCTTACGGCATTTCAAAGTGGGCAAAATCATCCGTGTGGATGGCCCACAACGGCACTTTTCCAAATTAGGCACGCCCACTATGGGCGGTGTGATGATCGTCTTGCCCGTGACGTTCATGACCCTGTTGCTCAATGCTGGCTGGATTGTGGGCATGAGCATGATGGGGCGCTCGGTGCTTTTGCCCCTGGGCGTTTTGCTGGGGTTTGCGCTGTTGGGCGCAGTGGACGACTGGGCTGGTTTGCGCGGGCGTAAAGGTGAGGGCCTGCGGCCTCGCACTAAGTTTGGCCTACAGGTCGCCTTGGCGCTGTTGGCCGCGTATGGGCTTCAGCATTACCTTCAGGTGCCCGAATTGCTCATTCCGGGCATTCCTCAGCCCCTTTCCCTGGGGTGGTGGTACATTCCCTTGGCCGCGTTCATCATTGTGGCCACCAGCAACGCGGTCAACCTGACCGATGGCCTGGATGGGCTGGCTGGCCTCATCGC
>JAADCW010000125.1 GCA_013154225.1 Chloroflexota bacterium | reverse complement strand
TCATCCGCATTTTCGAGCGGGAAGCCCGCCGTCTGGGCCAGCCGCGCTTTCTGGTGCAGGGCACCATTTACCCCGACGTGGTGGAATCGCGCGCGCCCGACCGTGCCAAAGCCCACCGCATCAAGAGCCATCACAACGTCGGCGGCTTGCCCGAAAAGATGGATTTTGAATTGGTGGAACCACTGCGCTATTTGTTCAAGGACGAAGTGCGCGCGGTGGGTGAGGCTCTGGGTTTGCCGCGAAGCATGGTCTGGCGCCAGCCGTTCCCCGGCCCTGGCTTAGCCGTGCGCTGTTTGGGCGAAGTGACGGCCGAGCGAGTGGCCAGGCTGCGCGCGGCAGATGCAATTTTTACCCGGGCGCTGGAGGACGCGGATCTGCTGCGCTCCGGTCCCGGGCAGGATGCGGGCAAGGTTTCTCAGGCCTTCGCGGTGCTTCTGCCAGTGAAGTCCGTGGGCGTGATGGGCGACCAGCGGACGTATCAGGAAACCATTGCCCTGCGCGCGGTGACCACCGACGATTTTATGACCGCGGATTGGGCGCGCCTGCCCTTTGACGTCTTGGCCGAGGTTTCGCGGCGTATTGTCAATGAAGTGGACGGCGTGAACAGAGTCGTGTATGATATAAGTACAAAACCGCCTGCAACAATCGAATGGGAATAGTCGCTTTGGGGAAGGAGGCCAAAAATGAAGTTACCGCTTGAAAAGATACTCTCGCGAGCGTGGAAAATTTTGAAACGCCAACGCGCCCTCTGGCTGTTCGGCTTTTTGTCCGCATGTGCTGGCGGTTCGTATGGCCGAATGGGTATGCCGACGTTCAATTTTCAAGTGCCGGCTTTTCAGAGCGGCGAGTTTTCTGGAGCAGAAGGGCAAGACTTAGCACCTCTTTTCTCCAAAATAGACCAGATTCCTTTGAGTACGTGGCTGATGCTTTTCGCCATCATTGCCGTGGTGCTGTTGGTATGGCTGGTTGTAATGCTGGCCATTCGGTCGTTTGCGCAGGCTGGTTTGTTGCGTGGCCTGTGGCATAGCGCCCAGCAGGAAGAGGGGGAAGAGCGGCCTTTGACCGTGAGCGAGGTGTTTGCTGAAGCCAAGGCGTTCTTCAAACCCGTGTTTCTCTTCAATTTGCTGGTTGGCGGCGGGGGAACGCTGTTGTCCATTGGGGTCATTATGGCTGTTGTGGCCTTGGTTGTCGCCACGATGGGGATTGGCATTTTGTGCCTTATTCCGCTGTTTTTGTTGGCGATTCCGCTCATTTGGTTCCTGGCCGTGTATTTGGAATTGGTGCTGTTGTCCATTGTAGGGGAAACTTTGCCGTTCAAAGAGGCGTTCAAGCGCAGTTGGATGTTGATCAAACAGCATATTTGGGACGTGGTGGTCGTGGCCTTGCTTTTGGGGGTGCTGAGTTTTTTGGTCGGCATCGTGATGGTGGGCGTGTTCCTGGTGCTGTTGTTGGTGCTGGTGGGGCCGCTGGTTGCGTTTGGCATTGCCATTAATGCCTCGGGCGGCGTGGCTGTGCTCTTGGTGCTTATGGGACTTGCTGGAAGCGCAGTGGCTTTTCTGGCATTGTTGATTTTGGCAGGGTTGTTGGATGTGTATGTTCAGGGTGTCTGGGTGCTGACGTTTTTGCACTTTAGGGAGGTCGAGGCTGAGGACGCGGAAGACGGCGCCCAGGCATCTGAATCGCCCGCTTCCGAATTGCCCGCCCCTGCGCCCGACGGCGCATAAATTGTCGTGTGGCGTGGTTTTGAGGCCAGGGGGGAGGAACCCCTGGCCTTTTTATCCCGCGTAACCATGAGGTGAGGATGCTGCATAACAATTTCTTAGCCCTGATTGTGACGTTTGCCGTTTCGTTGCTTTGGTTGCGAATTAACGACTTTGCCGCGGCGCGCGGCTGGGTGAGCAGTCGTTTGAGCCGCAAGATCATCCACATTGGCACAGGCCCGCTTTTTGTGCTCTGCTGGCTGTTGTTCGACGACGCACCCAGCGCCCGTTATCTGGCCGCGTTGGTGCCGCTGGTCATTACCGTGCAGTTTGCCCTGATTGGTTTGGGGCTGTGGAAAGACGAAGCCGCGGTGCAAGCCATGTCGCGCACGGGCGATCGGCGGGAGATCTTGCGGGGGCCTTTGTTTTACGGCATTGTTTTTGTGGTGCTCACGGTGCTCTACTGGAAGGATTCCCCCACGGGCATCGTTGCCCTGATGCTGTTGTGCGGCGGCGATGGCATTGCCGATTTGGTGGGACGGCACTGGGGACGGCATCCCCTGCCGTGGTCGCGGCAGAAAACCTGGGAGGGCAGTGCCGCGGTGTTCCTGGGAGGCTGGCTGTTGGCCGCGGCGGTGCTGGGGGTGTACGTCGCTGTGGGGGCTTTCCCTGGCCCTTGGTCCGCGTATTTGCCGGCCCTGACCGTGATTGCTTTGGCCGCGGCTTTGGTGGAATCCTTGCCTCTGCGGGAGGTGGACAACCTCACCATGCCCCTGGTGGCGGTATTGGTAGCGCGGTTGTGGTGGTAAACTTATCCCCCGCATGGCCCCATCTCGTTTTTGGGACACGGTTGACCCATGATTGTCATTGACGGACATCACCTCAGTTTAGAAGAAGTGGTCGCAGTGGCGCGCGAGGGTGAAGCGGTGCAGTTGGCGCCCGCGGCGCGGGAGCGGCTGGTGCAGGGGCATCAATGGGTACAGGACATCCTCGCGGCGGGCAAGCCGGTGTATGGCATCAATACCGGCTTTGGCATTTTTGCCGACCGGCGGATTTCCTCAGCCCAGGCCGCGCAGTTGAGCCGTAATTTGGTGCTCAGCCACGCGGTGGGCACTGGCGCACCCTTGCCCGAAGATGTGGTGCGCGCGGCCATGCTCATCCGCGCCAACACCCTGGCCATTGGCTATTCGGGCGTGCGGCCTGTGGTGGTGGAAACCCTCTTGGCCATGCTCAACCGCGGGGTCACACCTGAAATTCCCTCGCAGGGCTCTATGGGCTCTTCTGGCGATTTGGCCCCCTTGGCGCACCTGGCTTTGGTGTTTACCACCGACGATGCAGACCGGGCCGAAGATTCGGGCTGGGCGGTGTTTCAGGGGCGGCGGATGCGGGGCAAAGCCGCAATGGAAGCCGCGGGCATTCCGCGAATTGTGCTGGGTGCAAAAGAAGGGTTGGCCGTGACCAATGGCGCGACGTTTTCTGCCGCGTTGTTGGCTTTGGCGGTGTATGATGCTGGCCACTGGTTGAATGTGGCCGAGATTACCCTGAGCATGAGTTTGGAAGCTTTGTTGGGCGCGTCCAACGCGTTTGATGAGCGCATCCATCGGGCGCGGCGGCATCCTGGGCAGGTGGCAGTGGCCGCACGGGTGCGGGAACTCACCCGCGGGAGCACCCTGGTGGATGCTGGCGGGCGGGTGCAAGACGCGTATTCCCTGCGCACCGCGCCCCAAGTGCAGGGCGCAGCCCGGGAAGCATGGCAGTTTGTGGCTGGGGTGGCCGAGCGGGAAATCAACGCGGTGACCGACAACCCCCTGATTTTTGGCCCCCACGATGCCATTTCGGGCGGCAATTTCCACGGCGAGCCAGTAGCAATGGCCGCGGATTTCCTGGCTATTGCCATGAGCGAAGTAGCGGCAATTAGCGAGCGCCGCATTTTCCGCCTTACCGACGGCAATTTGAACTACGGCTTGCCTTCCATGCTGGTGGATACACCCGAGGCCGCGGGGCTCAATTCTGGGCTGATGATGCCGCAGTACACCGCGGCTTCCCTGGTGTTGGAAAACCAAACCTTGGCCAGCGCGGACAGCACCCGTTCTTTACCCACTTCTGGCGAGCAGGAAGACCACAACGCCAACGCGATGACAGCCGCTCGGCATGCCAGCCAGGTGGTGGCCAACACCGCCCACGTTTTGGCCGTGGAAGCCTACACCGCGGCCCGGGCATTGGATTTGCGTTTGCGTTTGATGCCCCAAGCCAAGATGGGGTGCGGCACAGCCGAAGCCCATCGGCGTTTGCGCACGGCTGTGCCCTACCAGGCTGGGGATGCCTGGTGGGGGCCTGAAATCCATCGGGCACGGGAAGTGTTAGCCCACCGCGCCTTTGTGGATGCCGTGCGGTCCGCGTGCCGAGGGTAAACGCGGGTTCCCTGAGGCTGTGTTTGGCCAAATTTTGCAAGATCTAATCCTTATTGATGTGAGTGAAGCACCATGACATTGACCCTTTATCAAACCCACGCCCAAGCCGGTGATTTAGCCCAGTTGCTGAGCACCAGCCATCGCTTTTTCCTGGTGCGGTTGACGCCCGGGAAGGCTCTGCACACCCACAAAGGCGTCATTCAGCATGACGACCTGATTGGCCTGCCCTGGGGCACGCAGGTTTATTCCCACTTGGGCGAGTCGTTTTATTTGTTGCGGCCTTCCCTGGCCGATTTGCTCAAAGAAACCCGCCGCAATACGCAAATCATGTTCCCCAAAGATATTGGCTTTATTTTGGTTTCCATGAGTATTGGCCCAGGGCAAACGGTGCTGGAGGCCGGCACAGGTTCAGGCGCGTTTACCACCGCGCTGGCTTTTGCCGTGGGGCCCCAGGGGCGGGTGATTTCCTACGAGCGGCGGCCAGAAATGCAGCGCCTGGCGCAGAAGAATTTGCGGCGGGTGGGGTTGGATGACCGGGTGACTTTCAAACTGCGCGATATTGCCCAGGGCTTTGACGAAACCGACGTGGATGCCCTCTTCCTGGATGTGCCCAACCCCGAAGATTACATTGCCCAGGCCCGCGCGGCCCTTAAGCCAGGTGGATTTTTTGGCAGTTTGGTGCCCACCACCAATCAGGTTTCGCGGCTGGTGGCCGCATTGCAAGACCACCATTTTGCTTTCATTGAAGTGTGTGAAACCCTGTTGCGCTATTACAAGCCCGTGCCAGAACGCTTGCGGCCCACGGATCGCATGGTAGCGCATACGGGGTATCTGATTTTTGCCCGTCCGGTCACGCCTACGCCGCCGCCACCGCCGCGCGCGGAGTCGGAGGATGGCTGACCCTTTCCACCGCGATCTGGATGCCCAAGCCATCCGTACGGCTCTGGCCGCGGCGCAGCAAAAACCACCCGTTGACCCTTACCCTGCCCATTGGTTTGCCGCGCCGGCCAAGCCCGCGGCTGTGTTGGTGCCGTTGTTGCAGGCCGATGATGGATGGCGCCTGTTGTTCATCCGCCGCGCGACCAATGAGCATGATCCCCACAGCGGGCAGGTGGCCTTCCCTGGTGGTCAGCAGGAACCCGCAGACCCAAACCCAGAGGCCACCGCGCTCCGAGAGGCGGAGGAGGAAATTGGCCTGCATCCGTCCCACGTCACCCTGTGGGGACGCCTGCCGCGGCACCGCACCCTGACCAATTTTTCCATTGTGCCGGTGGTGGGGCAGGTGCCGTGGCCGTTGGATTTGCGCCTCGCGCAAGAGGAAGTCACGCACATTTTTACCGTGCCCTTGGCCTGGCTTCGACAGCCAGAGCATTGGGATGTGCGGGTGCGCAGGCTGAAAACTGGAGAGGAAGCGCGTTTGGTTTACTTTCGTCCCTATCAGGGGGAAGTCATTTGGGGCGCGACCGCGCGCATTGTGGTGACCTTGCTTCAGGTGTTGGGGTGGTGGCCTGAAGGTGCGGAAGCCAAAAAAGTATAAAATCTCCATAAACAAAAGAGCACAGCCGAAGTCAGGTGCTTGACCTGGCTTTTCTCTTTGTTGTAAAATCGAATATCGGAGACCTTCGGTTTCCGAACCCCTGTTGGGTGAGGCGCGCTGTGGGGAGGCGCGCCGTTCATCTAACACCTTACATATCCCTTTTTTACCCCAACAAGTTGTAAGGAGGAGGAAGTATGAAGAAGCGATGGTTCATTCTGTTCGCCGTGCTGCTGGCCGCGGTGCTGGCGCTGTCGGCCTGCAGCCAGAAGTCCACGTACGAATGTACGGACCCCTACGGCTGCATCAACATCGGCCCCAACGACCCCATCAAGATGGGCGTGGCGGTGGTGTTGAGCGGCCCCAATGAGTCCCTGGGCGTGGACGAGGTTGGCGGTGTGGAAATCGCGGTGGATGACTTCACTGCCGCGAATAAGGATTGGCTGGGCAAGCACACCATCCAGGTGGTGAAGGAAGATGCTCAGTGCTCCGCTGAAGGCGGTCAGACTGCGGCCCAGAAATTGGCTGCTGACAAGTCCATCGTGGGCGTGATCGGTACGGCCTGCTCCAGCGCAGGTGAACCGGCTTCCAAGATTCTCTCGGACGCCCACATTGTGATGATTTCGCCTTCCAACACGGCGCCTTCGCTGACCGATCCGCAGACCCATGCGGAATGCTACCTGCGCACCGCGCACAACGACAAGGTGCAGGGTAAGGCCGTGGCTGAATTTGCCTACAACGTGTTGGGCGCCCGCACCATGGCGACCATCCACGACGGTAGCCCCTACGCCGAGCAGTTGCAGCAGGTGGCCTGCGATGTGTTCACCCAACTGGGTGGCCAGTGCGTGGCTCAGGAAGCCATCAACGTGGGCGACACCGACATGCGCCCGGTGCTGACCAAGATCGCGGCCTCCAAGCCCGATGTGCTCTACTACCCCATCTTCATCCAGGAAGGCGCTTTGATCACCCAGCAGGCCAAAGAGGTCCCCGGCCTGGAGAACACCGTGCTGATGGGCTCCGACGGCATGATCTCGCCGGACTTCGTCAAGGCGGCTGGCGCTGCGGCTGAGGGTATGTACCTCTCCGGCCCTGCGGCTGTGGATGATCAGAACTTCAACAAGAAGTACGAAGCCAAATACGGTCAGGAACCGCCCAGCGCGTTCCACCTGCATGCTTACGACGCGACCATGATGCTGCTCGATGCGATCAAGAAGGTCGCTGTTGTGGACAAAGACGGCACCATCCACATTCCGCGCAAGGCGCTCTGCGAAGCCCTCTTCTCCACCAAGGACTTCAAGGGCCTGACCGGTACGCTCACCTGCAATGAATACGGTGACTGCGCGGATCCCAAGATCAACATCTACCAGATCCAGGACGGCAAATACGTGCCGGTGTGGCCGCAGAAGTAAGCGGCTTTGAGCCTAAGCGCTGAAACAGGGGTGCCGGAAGGTCTCACTTCCGGCACCCTTTATCCCGTATCATGCCCTGCCACTAAGGCTTGGGGCGAGAGGGAGGCTTCATGATCGCGAAACTCAAACGTTACTTAGAACGCCTAACCTTCGTTGACATTGTCGTCCAGCTCTTTGGGTGGGCGATTCTGTTGGTGGCTATTATTGGCGTCATTGGGTCCCTCCACAATTCTTACTACACAAAAGAACAGTGGATGGACTTTGTCGTTTTCGGGATTTCACAAGGCGGGGTATACGCCCTGATCGCCTTGGGCTATACGTTGGTCTATGGTATCTTGTTCATGATCAACTTTGCCCACGGCGATATTTTCATGGCGGGGGCTTTTACGGGGTATTTCTTGGCAGCAAAGTTAGATGCGTATGGCTTCTACAACACCCATCCCATCATTTCTTTGCTGCTGGTTATGCTCTTAGCCATGGCAACCTCAGTGGTGGTCGCGCTGATTACCGAGCGGGTAGCCTACCGCCCCTTGCGCCGTGCACCCCGCTTGGTGCCGCTGATTACGGCCATTGGCGCTTCGTTCACCATTGAGTACACCTTCCGTGGCTTTTACGGCTCGGGTGTTGAAGCCTACCCTGAACTCGCCATTGTCGCAGGGAAGACGACTGTTCTGGGCGTTCGGATCCTGAAGGTCCACCTGCTGGTGATTGTGGTCTCGATTTTGATGATGGCCGGGTTGTACTTCTATGTGCAGTACACCAAGGCCGGGAAAGCCATGCGCGCAGTGGCCGAAGACAAGGACGTGGCCGCACTGATGGGCGTGGATGTGGACCGGGTGATCGTCAACACCTTTATTTTGGGCGCGGCCCTGGCCGGTGTTGCAGGCGTGTTGTATGCCTTGATCTTCAAACAGGTCCACTTCTTCATGGGCTTTATCCCCGGCATTAAGGCCTTTACCGCTGCGGTGGTGGGCGGTATCGGTAACGTCCCAGGCGCAATGTTGGGCGGTTTCTTCTTGGGGATTTTCGAATCCCTAGGGCCGGGCTTGATTTTGGAAGGCCTGGGCATTCCGGCGTCTTATCAGTTGAAAGACGTGATTGCCTTTACCCTTTTGGTGGTGGTGCTCATCTTCCGCCCCACGGGTATCTTGGGCGAGCGCCTGTCCGAAGAAAAAGTGTAGCAGAGGCGGTGGATTATGGAATCGAATCGCTCTCCCTGGAAAGATGCCTTTTACAACGGCCTTTTGGCCGGTGTTGTGGCGCTTTACTTCACCCTGGTGGGGATGGTCAAATCCTTCAGCGGGCGTGAAGTCATTGGCGCCTTGTCCTTAGGCCACGTGACCCTGCTGTTTGCCGTGGGTACGGTGATTTATGTCTTTGTGCGTCGGCATGAAGATCAATCACGCGCGGCGATTTTAGGCCAGGCGGCCTTTATCGGTGGTTTGGGCGCGTTTATGCTGGCACTGTTGCCCTTCTTGGGCCAGTGGATTGACTTCCACTACATGTTCGTGCAAGCCACCGAGGACTTGTATTCCCTGCTCCGCTTTGGACAGCCGCCGCTGACGGGTTTGATATTGCTCACCCTGGCAGGTGTGCTCGTGGGCGTGGTCATTGCCCTGGTCAACTTCCTGCCGCCCTTCTGGCGAGATGCGGTGGTGCGGTCGTTCATCATCACCGTGACCGTGGGTATGCTCTCTGACCTCTTCAAGGGCATGACCATCAACTTCATTTTCTCGCCGTTCTTGGGCACCGAGGGCTTGAACTATTTTGGCGCGGTTTTCGTGTTCGCGCTCAGCATGGTTTACATCTGGATGAGCCGCCGACGCCGCGAACTGCGCGAAGCCCAGGAAGCCGCCAACGCGGTGCCGCCTGCGCCCAGTTGGAAGCGCTGGGCCATTGCCGGCGGTTTGGTGGTGCTTCTGCTGGCCTTGCCGCTGATCTTGGGGTCTTACCTGAGCCACGTGCTCAACATGGTCGGCCTTTACATCATCATGGGCTTGGGGCTCAACATCGTGGTGGGTTACGCTGGCCTGCTCGACTTGGGCTATGTGGCCTTCTTCGCCCTGGGTGCTTACACCATGGGGTTGCTGACTTCCACCGGCCCCTTGGGCATTGCCCACTGGACGTTCTGGCAAGCCCTGCCTTTCTCGGTGCTGGTGGCTTTGGTTGCGGGTATCCTCTTGGGCATCCCGGTGTTGCGGATGCGGGGTGACTACCTGGCCATCGTGACCTTGGGCTTTGGTGAAATCATCCGTGTGTTGGCGCTTTCCAACTGGCTGAAGCCCCTCATCGGTGGCGCGCAGGGTATTTTGCTCATTCCCAAGCCCCCACTGCCCTTTGGGTTGGAAATCAA
>JAADCW010000168.1 GCA_013154225.1 Chloroflexota bacterium | reverse complement strand
GCCCTGGGCTCCCCGGTTCCCTGGCTGTGGGCATCAACTTCGCCAAGGGTATGGCCTTGGCAAGCGGCAAGCCTCTTTTGGGCATCAACCACCTGGAAGGCCACATTTACGCTGCCTGGTTGTATGAAGGGGAAGCACCCGCACCTGCCCCGCCTGAGTTCCCCCTGGTAGCCCTGCTGGTCTCTGGGGGGCATACCGAGCTTATTTTTATGGAAGGCCACTTGCAGTATCAGCGGTTGGGCAGTACCCGCGATGATGCCGCGGGCGAGGCTTTCGACAAGGTAGCCCGCCTACTGGGGTTGGGGTATCCGGGCGGCCCCGCGATTCAAAAAGCCGCGGCCGAGGGCGACCCCACGGCTTTTGCTTTCACCCGCCCTTGGCTGAAGGATACGTGGGATTTTTCGTTCAGCGGCCTGAAAACTGCGGTGCTGCGCGCGGTGCGGGAAATCGAAGCTGCGGGCAAGCCCTTGCCTGTGGCGCACCTCGCGGCCAGTTTCCAGGCCACGGTGGTGGATGTGCTCGTGGGTAAGACCCTCAAAGCCGCGGAAGCCTTTGGCGCGAAGAGCATTGTGGTCGCGGGCGGCGTTTCTGCCAACCGCCTGCTGAGGGAACGCATCACCGCGGAATCTCCCGTGCCCGTGCATATCCCGCCTTTGCGTTACTGCACCGACAACGCGGCCATGATTGCAGCCGCGGCTTACCGCCGCCTGGCTGCAGGCGAAACCACGCCACTGGATTTTGATTTGAAGCCGCGATGGAAGGTGAGTTAGGCGGTTAGTGGTTGTAGTCGTTGTCGTCGGTTAGTCGTTGTGGTCGCGATAGTCGGTTAGTCGGCATTCAACCTTGGCGCTTCATGGCCATTCCCTCATTGTCCAGACAACCAAGTCACTAGGTAACCAAGCAACTAGGTAACCAAGCAACTAGGTAACTAAGTAACCAGCAATCTATGTCCTTCGTCCATCTGCACGTCCACTCCGAATATTCCCTGCTCGACGGCCTGGCTAAAGTGGGGGCCTTGGCCAAGGCCGCCGCGGCAATGGATATGCCCGCCTTGGCCCTGACTGACCACGGCGTGATGTATGGTGTGGTGGAGTTTTATCAGGCCGCCAAAGCCGCGGGCATCAAACCCATTTTAGGCATGGAAGCCTACCTCGCGCCGCGGCGGATGACCGACCGCTCCAGAGAAGATAAAAAGCCTTTCCACCTGTTGCTGTTGGCCCAAAACGAAGATGGCTACAGAAACTTGCTCAAACTGGCCACCGCGGCCCAGTTGGAAGGCTTCTATTACAAACCGCGCATTGATCGTGAAATTCTGGCCCAGTATTCCGACAACCTGATTGCCACCACCGCGTGCCTCTCGGGCGATGTGCCCAAAGCCATCCAGCAGGGCGATTTGAAAACCGCGCGTGAAAGGCTCGCCTGGTATGTGGACGTCTTTGGCCGAGACCGCTTCTTCGTGGAACTGCAGTCCCATAACATCCCGGAACTGCCCGAAGTCAACCGCCAACTGATTGCCCTCGCACGGGAATTCAACCTGCGGCTGGTTGCCACCAACGACGTCCACTACATCAAACGCGAGCACGCTCGCCTGCAAGACGTCCTCATTGCCATTCAAACCGGCAAACTGCTCACCGACCCCAAGCGCATGCGCATTGAAGACGATTCCTACTACCTGCGCTCGCCTGAGGAAATGTCCGCGCTGTTTGCCGAGGTGCCAGAAGCCATTAGCAACACCCTGCTGGTGGCTGAAATGTGTGCGAAAGAATACCCCAGTTTTGAGATCGCCTTTTCGCCTGACCCGGAAATCAGTCGCCAGAAATACAAACTGCCTAAATTCCCGGTGCCCGAAGGCTACACCGCGGAAACCTATCTGCGCCACCTGTGCGAAAAAGGCTTGCGGGAACGCTACGGTGATCGCGCGGACGCACCTGAGGTGCGTGAGCGCCTGGAGCACGAATTGGGCATCATCCACACCATGGGGTTTGATGCCTACTTCCTGATCGTGTGGGATTTGGTGGAATATGCCCGCAAGCAGGGCATTTGGTACAACGCGCGGGGTTCGGCCGCGGGTTCCTTGGTGGCCTACACCTTGGGCATCACCATGGTGGACCCCTTGAAACATGGCCTGATTTTCGAGCGGTTCCTGAACCCCCAGCGTGTCTCCATGCCCGATATTGACCTGGACTTCCCCGACGACCGCCGCGACGAACTCATGCGTTACTGCGCGGTCAAATACGGTGAAGACAAGGTGGCGCAGATTATTACCTTTGGCACCATGAAGGCCCGGGCTGCAGTGCGGGACGTGGGGCGGGTGATGGACATTCCCTTGAGCGAAGTGGATCGGGTGGCCAAACTCATCCCCAACATCCCGGGCAAGCCGGTTTCCCTGGACGACGTCTTGGGCATTACCGCAGCCAAGGCCAAAGACGAAAAAGAGCGTGCCGAAAAAGAAAAACTCATCGTGCCCGAATTGGTGGCGCTTTATAACAGCACAGATGAGGATAAGGTTTACTTCCGGGAATTGCTGGAGACCGCCCGGGCGATGGAAGGCGTGGTGCGGAACGTCGGCACCCATGCCGCGGGCGTGATTGTGACCGACATCCCCGCGGTGGAGCACGTCCCGTTGCATCGCCCTACCAGCAACGACCCCAATTTGCCCATCAAGAAGATCACCCAATACGAAATGTCTATTCTGGAAGCCTTGGGCTTGCTCAAGGTGGACTTTTTGGGGTTGGCTACCCTCACGGTGATGGCACGGGCGTGCGAATTGATCGAGCAGCGGCATGGGGTGCATTACGACCTTTACAACATTCCCACCGACGACCCAGAAGCCTACCGCCTTTTGAGCGAAGGCCGAACCGCAGGCGTGTTCCAGGTGGAAGGCCAGGGCATGAGCCGCTATTTGATGGAGATGAAGCCCACCAAATTGGAGCACGTCATTGCTATGGTGGCGCTTTATCGCCCAGGGCCGATTGAGTTCATCCCGTCTTACATCCGGCGGATGCACGGCGAAGAAGAGCCGACCTACCGCCATCCCAAACTGGAGCCGCTGTTCCGGGAAACTTACGGCATCCCGGTTTATCAAGAGCAGATCATGTTCGCGGCCATGGATTTGGCCGGCTACACCGCGGCAGAGGCCGACGATTTGCGTAAGGCCATTGCCAAGAAAAAGAAGAAGAAACTCGAAAAGCATCAAACAAAGTTTGTCGAAGGTGCGGTTACCAGGGGAATTGAGCGCAGCACAGCAGAGGCTATCTTCAGCGATTGGCTGGAATTTGCCCGTTATGGTTTCAACAAAAGCCACGCGGCCGACTATGCGGTCATTGCTGTGCAGACCGCATTCCTCAAAGCCCACTATCCCGCGGAATACATGACCGCGTTGATGTCGGTCACCAAGCATGAAACCGACAAAGTCGCGCATTACATCCACGACTGCCAGCGCATGGGCATTCCTGTGCTTCCGCCCAGCGTCAACGCCAGCGGATGGGACTTCACCATTGAGGACCACGACGGCAAACCTGCCATTCGGTTTGCCTTGGGCGCGATCAAGA
This sequence comes from Chloroflexota bacterium, assembly GCA_013154225.1. Lineage (GTDB taxonomy): Bacteria > Chloroflexota > Anaerolineae > Anaerolineales > DRMV01 > DRMV01. The sequence continues at coordinate 5,887 of JAADCW010000168.1, read as the reverse complement.
ACGTGGGCAAAGCGCCGGTAGAAGCCATTTTGGAAGCGCGTAAAGATGGCCCCTTTGAGGATTTGACCGACTTTATCTATCGGGTGGACTTGCGCAAGGTGACCAAGCGCGCACTGGAAAGCCTCATCCTGGCCGGCGCGCTGGATGAGTTTGGAGACCGGCAGTGCATTCAGCACTCGTTGGACAAAATCATGGCCCTCAGCGCATCCCATTTCCAGGCAGAAGCTATGGGGCAGTTCAACCTGTTTGCCTCCCAAGGGTATCGGGAAAAGGTGAAACTGACGTGCCCGGATTCGCCAGCAGACAAGCGCACTGTGCTCAACTGGGAAAAGGAACTCATCGGCATTTACCTTTCCGATCATCCCCTCAGTGAGATGCGCGATTTGTTGGATGCGGTAGTGACGCATACCGCATTCACCCTGGATAGCGCGAAAGCTGGTGAATGGGTTTGGGTTGGGGGGCAGGTGGTGGAACAACATCCTCATCGCACGCAAAAGGGCGATGAGATGGGCTTTGTCACCCTGGAAGATTTGGAAGGCGAGATTTCGTTGGTGGTCTTCCCAAAGACCTGGCAGGAATTTGGGTATCTGTTTTCTCCGGGCAAAGTGGTGTTTGTGTTTGGCCGGGCTGACAATCGGGGAGGCAAGCCCCAGGTGTTGGTGGAATTTGCCACCACGGAAGTGCAGGTGGTGCGCGATGCCGCCGGGCGTTTGGTGGGCGTGCGGCGGCCCGCGGAAGCCCAGAAGCGTATGCGGTCGTATGGCGGCTATCGTGGTAATGGCCGTGGACGTCCGAAGAACGGCCGCGACGGTGCACAGCATAAGCAGAACAAGCCCGCGGATGCGCCCAAGGCCAAGGATGCTGAGGCAAAACCCCAGCCGCGTAAACCCGCGTCGCGCCAGCAGGCCAAGCGTCGGCCTGGGGCAAATGGCGCGATGCCCCCGCCGCCAGAGGACTTCCCGGAAGGTTGGGAAACCCAGACCGCCGCGCTGATCCCGCGCGAGGAAATGTACATCCGAGACGAAGAGCCCTACGCGGAGCCGCCGGCCGCTGTGAAGGAAACCCAGGGGCAGTACACGGCTTCTAAAACCCAGACTCGCCCTGTGGCTGCTTCAGGGAAGGATGCCCCAACCGCGGTGCCAGCCAACCCTCAGGCTGAAGCCGCGCCCGTGGCCGCGGCACCTGCGCCTGCGGTAACCCCTGAGGCAGCCCCAACCGCGGCAGCGCCAGCCAGCCCCCAGGCCGAACCCGCTCCCGTGGCCGCGGCGCCTGAGCCTGCGGTAACCCCTGAGGCGGCGCCAGCTTCAGCGGCACAGACCGCGCCCCAGGCTGAGGCCGCCCCGGCAGAGGAAAACGCGCCCCAAAAAGCAACCGCGCCTGCTTCCCCGCCGTCCGCGGCAGATGAACCGCACCGCCCGCGCAAACTGGTGGTCACCCTCAAAGCCACCAACGACACCGTGCGCGACAAATTGCGCCTGCGGCGGGTGCACAGCCATATCATCGCTTTTCCAGGGCAAGATCGCTTTGCCTTTTACATCCTTGAACAAGACAGCGCCTATTTGATCGAATTCCCAGAGACCACCCAGATTTGCGAACCCCTTTTGCAACGCTTGCGCGACCTGGTTGGGCCGGAAAACCTCACCATCGAACCCCTGAAGTGAGCCATTTCTGGTAAAATAGGCCGCCAATGATGCTTGTCACACGACTGTGAGGTAACGGTATGACCAAAGTTTTGGATATTGAACGCCTGGCGGTGTTGACTTCGGGCGGCGATGCGCCGGGGATGAACCCCGCAATTCGCGCCGTGGTGCGCACAGCATTGGCGCATGATTTGGAAGTGTTTGGCGTCGAAGGTGGATACGACGGGCTGATTCATGGCGCGTTCGACCGCCTGGAAGCCCGCGACGTCGGCGGCATTATGCAGCGTGGGGGCACCATGCTGCTTACCGGCCGCAGCAAGGAATTCCGTACTGAGCGCGGTCAGCGCGAGGCCATCCATCAACTCAACAAGCACGGCATTGATGCCCTGGTGGTGATTGGCGGCGATGGCTCTTTGCGCGGCGCGCACGCTTTGGCCCAGCAGGGCTTCAACGTGGTGGGTATCCCCGCGTCCATTGACAACGACATTTGGGGCACCAACATGGCCATTGGGGTGGATACTGCCCTCAACACCATCATGGACGCGGTGGACAAACTGCGGGATACGGCCTCATCGCACCAGCGGGCTTTCCTGATTGAAACCATGGGGCGGGAATGCGGCTATCTTGCGGTCATGGCCGGCATTATCGGCGGCGCAGAAATGGTGCTGATTCCCGAGGTGGATGCCACCCTGGAAGAGGTGGCCCAATCTGTGGAAGACGCGTACAAACGCGGCAAAACCCACGCCATCATCATCGTGGCCGAAGGCGCGAAAATCAAGACCCAAGATTTGGCCCGCTATCTGGATGAAGCCGACGTGGGCTTCAAGACCCGCGTCACGATTTTGGGGCACATTCAGCGCGGGGGGCGCCCCACGGCTTTCGACCGCTTGCTGGCTTCACGTATGGGCGTGCGTGCGGTGGAAGCCGCGGTCAACGGCGATTTTGGCGTGATGGTGGGGCTCCAAGGCCGAGAAATGGTGCTGGTGCCTCTGGAAGACGTCATCAGCCGCCAGCGCACGGCCAACCTGGAATACTACGCCATGACGCGCATGTTGGCGCGCTAAATTTTGAAAGACGACTGCAATCACGACGCCGATTTCGTCAGAAGTCGGCGTCGCCATCTTTGTTGCTGAGGTGTGTTATGGCCGTGCCCTATTGGGTGCCCGACGCGGTGTTTTACCAAATCTTCCCCGACCGCTTTGCCAACGGCGACCCGACCAACGACCCGCCCAACGTGGCCCCCTGGGGAAGCAAGCCCACCATTTGGAACTTCATGGGCGGCGATTTGCGGGGCATTTTACAGCGCCTGGATTATCTGTTGGATTTAGGCGTAACGGCCTTGTATCTCAATCCCATTTTCCAGGCCACCAGCAACCACCGCTACAACACCACCGATTATTACCGCATTGACCCCAAATTGGGCACCATGGCCGACTTCCAGGCCTTGCTTCACGCTTGCCACGCAAACGGCATACGGGTGATTTTGGACGGCGTGTTCAACCATACGGGCCGCGGCTTTTTTGCCTTCAACGACATTTTGGAAAACGGTGAGCATTCCCCCTATAAAGATTGGTATCACATTCGCCGCTTCCCTGTGCAGGCTTATGGCGAAGGCCAGGCCACCGATTACGAAGCGTGGTGGGGCTTTCGGAGTTTGCCCAAACTCAACACCGATACGCCCGCGGTGCGGCAATATATTTTTGACGTCGCGCGCTATTGGATTGACCAGGGTATTGATGGGTGGCGGTTGGATGTGCCCAATGAGATTGACGACGATGCTTTTTGGCAGGAATTTCGGCACGTGGTCAAATCGGCCAACCCTGACGCGTACCTGGTCGGCGAAATTTGGACCGCGGACCCCCGTTGGATTCAGCATTTCGATGGTTTGATGCACTACCCGTTTCGGGAGGCGGTTTTGGCCTTTGTGCAAGGCGAACTGCAGGCCGATGTGCTGGCCGCTCGGCTGGAGGAATTGGCCGCGCTTTACGGCGAACACGCCACGGCGATGTACGTGCCCTTGGGCTCCCACGATACTGAGCGGGTGGCCACGGTGCTGGGAAGCATGGAGAAGGTGCAGTTGGCGTTAGGTTTGCAGTTCGCGTATGTGGGCGCACCGGCGGTTTATTACGGCGACGAGGTGGGGCTGGAAGGCGGCAAGGACCCGGACAATCGGCGGGCTTTCCCCTGGAGCCCTGAGGATTGGCAAGCCCCTCTGCGGCGCTGGGTGCAAACCCTGATTGCCGTGCGTAAACAAACGCCTGCGCTGCGGCGGGGCAAATTCCAGGTCCTCAAAGCCAAGCCAGAGCAACACTGGCTGGCCTTTGCCCGCACGTTGGGCGCAGAGGCTGTGGTGGTTGTGGCAAATGCTTCAGGGGTCAAGCGTCATTGCCACATTCCTGTGGCCGAGGCGGGTTGGGAAGATGGCCGCATTGTGCGTGATTTGCTCCACGGCACAGAGGCCATTGTGAGCGGCGATACCCTGCATTGGGACCTTCCCCCTTGGGGCATTGCCTGGATTGCGTGATTATTTGGCAATGCGCAGTTCGTCTTTGGTGCGCCACCGCCGAGACCAGCGGACCAGTACCAGGCCAACGATGAGCACAAAAACCAGCGCGCCGTGGGTGGCCATTTCTTTGAGTTGCAGGTCAATGACCTCGGGGTCGGCGTGCTCGATGGACATTTGCGCCCCAATCAGCAAAAGTTTGCGGATGCTGGAGATGATGCCCACGAACAAAAAAGGTTCCAGGGGCACGCTGTGCTCGCGGAGGTAGGTCAACACCGTCCACAGCAGTTCCAGCACAATCATCACCAGCAGAATATCGTGGATGGCCATGAGAATGGCGTTTTGATAATGATCGGGGGAAAGCATTTCAGGAAGCAGGCGAGCAGCCTGGAAGAGCAAAATGGTGGCAATAGCCAACAGAAGAAAACCGGCCAGCCATTGAAGCAAATCGTCGGTGGCTGAAAGCAGGCTGAGAAGCCGCTGGCGCAAGGTGGGCGGCGCAGATGGTGAAGGTGTATCCTGAAATTCGGTCATGGGATCCCCTCGTAAATGCCACAAACGCGAAAGTGTGTGAAAAACAGTACAAATGTCACATCGCTTTTGGGCTTGGGCGTATTATAATGGAATTATCGTTCCTGCGCGTGGATGCTCGTCATACAATGGAGGTCGCCAATGAGCCAAACCCGTCATGCAGTCAGCGTAAGCCTGGGGAGTTCCAAGCGCGACAAGCGGGTTACCGTAAAATTCAAGGACACCCCTGTTATCATCGAGCGCATAGGCACCGATGGGGATGCTGAGGCCGCCAGGCGTTTGTTCCGTGAGCTGGATGGTAAAGTGGATGCCTTTGGAACTGGGGGCGTTGATCTGTACATCATTGTGGACGGTAAAAAATATCCCCTGCGGGCGGCGCACAAACTGGTGGCCGACGTGCGCCAGACGCCGGTGGTGGACGGCCAAGGGCTTAAACACACGCTGGAACGCCGCGTTTTTGAGTTGGCCGCGCCGCAGTTGCGTGAAAAGCCGCATTTTCGGCGGGTTTTCATGCCCTTGGCGCTGGACCGGATTGGCCTGGCTGAAGCCATTGACGAGGTGGCCGACGAAATCATCTTTGGCGATTTCATGGTAGGTTTGGGCCTTCCGCTTCCCATTCGAGGGCTGAAGGCCTACAAGCGGGTTTTGAAAACCATGTTGCCCATTGTGGGCTTCTTCCCGTTGAGCATGTTGTTTTACGGAAGTGATGGCGTGGAGTTTGAACCCAAATATGAAGCTTATTGGGCGCAGTCGGATTTGATTGCCGGCGATTTCATGTTCATGAAAAAGTACATGCCGCCCAAATACATGGAAGGAAAGTTCGTGATTTCCAACACCACCACTGATGAAAACGTGTCTTTTCTCAAGGAACACGGCGTGCGTACCTTGCTCACCACCACCCCGCGTTACGATGGCCGTTCCTTTGGCACCAACATGATGGAAGCCGCACTTACCGCGTACGCGGGCAAGGGGCGCCCTTTGACGCGAGAGGAACTCAACGCTCTGATTGATGAACTGGACTTGCGCCCGACAGTTTTGCATTTGAACCCCTGAGGTGGGGCCTGCGCATGTTGCCGATGCCCCGCCTTTGGCGGGGTTTTCTTTTGCCCAATTTGGAAAAACTGGAGGAAAATCGCACTAACCCGTAACCTTTTGCCGCCTGTGGCGTCATAAAAAGCGAAAGTTGCAAGTCGTGTTTGGTTTGTTATGCCTG
>JAADCW010000076.1 GCA_013154225.1 Chloroflexota bacterium | reverse complement strand
TTTTTGTTGTTTCAGGTAGGCTTCGATGAATCCGTCCAAGTCGCCATCGAGCACGGCTTGGGCGTTGCCTACTTCGTAGCCTGTGCGGTGGTCTTTGACCATTTGGTAAGGGTGGAGCACATACGAGCGGATTTGACTGCCCCATTCGGCTTTTTGATATTCCCCGCGCAGTTCGGCAATTTTTTCGGCTTGTTCCTGTTGTTTGATTTCCAGCAAACGGGCTTTGAGCACTTTGAGCGCGTTTTCTTTGTTTTGGGTCAGCGAGCGTTCGTTTTGGCAGGAAACCACGATGCCGGTGGGCAAGTGCGTAATGCGTACCGCGGTGGCATTTTTCTGGACGTTTTGCCCGCCTGCCCCCGCGGCACGGAACGTGTCAATGCGCAGGTCTTTGGGGTTGATTTCCACTTCCACGTCGTCTTCGACCTGGGGCAGGACTTCCACCAGGGCAAAGGACGTGTGGCGGCGATGGGCCGCGTCAAAGGGCGAGAGGCGCACCAGGCGATGGACGCCTTTTTCTGAGCGCAGGTAGCCATAAGCATAGGGCCCGTTGACTGCGATGGTGACGCTTTTGGTGCCTGCTTCTTCGCCGGGGGTGTAGTCTAAAATTTCGGTTTGGAAGCCGCGTTTTTCAGCCCAGCGCAGATACATACGCTGGAGCATTTCAGCCCAGTCGTGGGCGTCGGTGCCGCCTGCGCCCGCGTGGATGGCCAGAATGGCGTTGTTGCGGTCGTAGGGGCCAGAGAGCATGGCCGCGAGTTCGCGGCGGTTGATTTCGTTTTCCAGGGCCTTGGCTTCGGCTTGCAGGTCTTCGGTGAGGTCATCGTCGCCCATTTGGGCGAGTTCCAGCGCGTCGGCCAGGCGTTCGCTCAGCGCCTGAAGGCCGCCAACTTCGTCGCGAAGGGCGGCCAGTTCCCGCATGACTTTTTGGGCCCCTTGGGGGTTGTTCCAAAGGTTAGGGTCGTTGGCCTGGTTTTCCAGGGCTTCCAGGCGGGCTTGCTTCTCTGGTAAGTCAAAGACGCCCCCGTAAGTCGCGGAGGCGGGTTTCCAGCGCAGCCAATCGTTGCACCAGATCGTCCATGAGCACTACTCCATGGTGAGGTTTGGTGGGCTAACTTGGGAGGAGCCGCTGCGCGAGGGAGCGCAGTTGCGTGAAACTAATGGGTTTGATGAGCACCAAGTCGCTGTCGGCACGGACGGTTTCGGCCATGCGCGGGTCTGCGGTCGCGAGCATGACGCGCGTGCGGGCCAGGTGGGGCTGTTGCCGAATGTGTTGGAGGATTTCCGTGCCCGCGACTTCGGGAAGGTGCAAATCAAGGAGCACCAACAGGGGGCTGTGTTCGTTGAGGAAGGCAACTGCCGCGTCGCCTGTGGCGATGTGGGTCACATCATAACCGGCTTGAGCAATTGCCTGGACGAAGATTTCGGCCTGGACGGGATCGTCTTCTACGACCAGTGCGAGGGGTTTAGAGGCGCTCATGCGTTTTGCTCCTCGATGAGGGGGGCTTGACGGGGTAGGATGACGGTAAATTTGCTGCCTTTACCGAGTTCGCTTTCTAACTGGATTTCGCCGTGCATCAAATCAACCAGTTGTTTGACAATGGAAAGCCCCAAACCAGAACCCTTGTGGCGGCGGGTGGGGCTGCCGTCAACTTGGCGGAAAGGCTCAAAGATGTGTTTTTGCGCGTTTTCGGGAATGCCAGGGCCGGTGTCTTCTACTTCGATGGCCCAGCGGTCGCCGTCTTCGGCGCGCAAGCGAACCCAAATATCTCCCTCTTCGGTGAATTTTACCGCGTTGCTGAGCAAATTGGCGAGGATTTGCCGGAGCCAGTAAGGATCGCCGGTCACGCGTTCCGGCAGTTGCGGGTCAATTTCGGTGTGGACGTGCACCCCTTTGGCTTCGGCGATGGCCGCACTGGACGGAATGACTTTGAGCAGTTCCCGCGGGTCGAATTCGCTGATGTTGAGGCGAATGCGGCCGCTTTCCAGTTCGGCTTGGTTGAGCAGGTCGTTGGTGAAGTCAATCAACTGTTGGGTGCTTTGGAAGATGCGCATAAGGGCTTGGCGTTGTTTTTCGTTGATGGGGCCAAAGGCTTCTTCCAACAGCATTTCGGTGTAGCCCACGATGCCGCCCAAGGGGGTGCGCATGTCGTGGCTGACGTTGCCCAACAGTTGGGTTTTGAGTTTGCTGGCTTGAAGCGCTTCGTCGCGGGCTTTTTGCAGGGCTTCTTCCAGGCGTTTGCGCTCGGTGACGTCTTCTTTGACGGCCACGAAGTGGGTGATTTCGTCCTTTTCGTTTTTCACCGGCGCGATGCTGATGCGTTCCCAATAGAGTTCGCCGTTCTTGCGGCGGTTGACCATTTCCCCGCGGAAGACGTTGCCCTTGAGGATGGTGTTCCACAGGTTTTGATAGAAAGAACGCGGGTGTTTGCCCGATTTGAGGATGCGGGGATTCTGCCCAATGGCTTCTTCCGCGGTGTAGCCGGTGACCCGGGTGAATGCGGGGTTGACGTATTCGATAGTGCCCAGTTTGTCGGTGATGACGATGGTGTGGGCGCTGTGTTCTACCGCGCGTTCCAGTTTGCGCAGGCGTTCTTCTGCCTCTTTACGGCGGGTGATGTCCACGGTGTAAATCACCACTTTGTCCAGTTTGCCCTCTTTGTCAAACAAGGGGTAGCCGTGGACAGCCGCGATATAGGTGCTTCCATCACTGCGGAAATGGACGTGTTCCACTCGGCTGGATTGGCCGGTACGCCGCACTTCTTCGAGCAAGCATTTGACGTTGCTCTTCTTTTCGTCGCAGGGCGCATCGCGGTGATGGGAAAGTTGGTAGCAGTATTTTGGCTGTTCGCCGTTGGTTTCGGGGCTGGCAGCTTTGTTGGCCAGCAGGATTTCGTGGGTGTTGGCATCGAGCACGAAAAACGGCTCGCTGACCGCGTCCATCACCTGTTTGAGGAAGTTGCGCTCGGCTTTCAAGGCCTCATGGGCGGCCACACGCTGGGAAATATCCCGGACGCTGATGGCAAACACGTGGCGGCCTTCGTAGGTCACAGGGGCCATGTGGGCTTCCGCGTGGAAGATGGTGCCATCGTTGCGCATGGCCAAGCTTTGGACTGTGCCGGTAGGGTCATTCGCACTTTGGACAAACGCGTCGTAGGCCGTATCGCGGGCTTCAGGCGCGACAAAATCAATGGGCACGCGACCAATGGCGTCTTCTGCTCGAATGCGGAACATGCGCTCAAAAGCCGGATTAACGGCCAAGATGCGCTCGCCATCGTGGATGACCAGCGCATCCAACGTGCTTTCAAAGAGTTCCCGGAAACGTTTTTCGCTTTCCAGCAGTTCGCGCATTTGGCGGCGGCGGGAACCCGCAATGGCCAGTAGAAGGATGATTTCCGCGGTCATGCTGGTGATCAGCACAGGAAACCACGTGGGCTTGGCGCTGAGTAGCCAGCCTATGGTTACGGCAAAGAAATTGATGAGAATGAGGAGCCCAAATTCCCCCAAAGAAAGGAAAAGTGCCCCTAAGATCAACCCTGCGCTGGACCACATGAAGCGGTAAAGGATGTGCAGTTGGTCAGAACTTGGGAGCACAATAGCGCTCAAGGGAGCCCCTACGCTCAAAGTGATGAGTAACAGCCACGTTCCAAGTTTGGGATGTTGTGTGCGGCTGAGGATGTAAGCGATGGCAACGATGATAGTGCTGAGCCAGAAATAAACTCGCAAGGCGAGAGGGTGAACAGAATGAAGGTAAAGATGGATGCTTGTTGGAATGAAAAAGACGATCAGCGCGAAAAAGGTGAAGATAGACAACATGCGCGCCAAGGCGCGATCTTCACGCTTGATGAGCGTGTCGGAAGGTTGGATAAGGCGGCGTATATGAGGACGTAATCGGGTCAGAAATTGTTTAATACTTTCCATCGAAAAATGTTTCCTTCACACAAAAATCAGGCTTCGGTCGAAGAGGCTAAGATGCCGGCCACAAAGGCATCGGGATCAAAGGGCTCTAAATCTTCAGGCTTTTCGCCCAAGCCGGCGAACAAGATGGGGAGCCCTAATTCGCGCTGAATGGCAAAAGCCATACCCCCGCGGGCTGAGGAGTCCAACTTGGCCAGGATGACCCCGGTCACGCCTACGGCATCTTTGAAGGCTTTGGCTTGTTGGAGCGCATTTTGGCCGGTGGTGGCATCCATGACCAGCCAGACGTGATGCGGTGCGCCTGGCATGGCTTTGCCTGCCACGCGGCGGACCTTTTTCAGTTCTTCCATCAGGTTGAAGCGGGTGTGGAGACGGCCCGCGGTATCCACAAAGAGGATATCCATCTGGCGGCTGCGTGCGGCTTGCACCGCGTCGTACGTCACCGCACCGGGATCGCCGCCGGGCTGACCCGCGATGACAGGCACATTGAGCCGCTCGCCCCACATTTTCAACTGGTCAATGGCCGCGGCCCGAAACGTGTCGGCCGCGGCGAGCATGACCTTTTTGCCTTCGCGCGTGTAGCGCCAGGCCAGTTTGGCCGCAGTGGTGGTTTTGCCAGAACCATTGACGCCCACCAAAAGCACGACGCTGGGCTGGGCATCCCATTCAATGGGCGGCGGCGTTTGCAAACGGCTGCGGAGTTCTGCCCGCAGGGCTTCTTCCAGTTCGTCGCTCCGCACCAGGGCTTCTTTTTCAACAACGGCTTTCAGCGCATCGAGCACTTCCAGCGCGGTTTCCACGCCCAGGTCAGCCTGGATGAGCAGGGCTTCCAGTTCGTCCCAGGTTTCTTCGGTGATTTCCGTAGCCCCTAACAGGGTTGCAATGCGCCCGAACGCGGTTTTGCGGGTGCGGGCGAGTCCTTGTTTCCATTTGCCAAAAATGTTGTCAGCCATAAGCAAAATTATACCGCAACCGCACCGCGCACTGGGCGAGGGCTATTTGACCATTTTCCCAACTTCGTCCAGTTTCAGGCTGATGACCTGGGAGGTGGCGTCGGGTGCGAGGGTGACGCCGTAGATGACCTCAGCAGCCTGCACGGTGTTGCGGTTGTGGGTGATGATGATGAATTGGGTGTGTTCGCTGAGCTCCACCAGAAGATCGCGGAAGCGCCCCACGTTGGCCTCGTCGAGCATGGCGTCCACTTCGTCGAGCACGCAGAAGGGGGTGGGGGAGGCTTTGAGGAGCGCGAAAATCAGCGCCACCGCGGTGAGGCTGCGTTCCCCGCCTGAGAGCATGGCCAGGCGCTGGGTGCGCTTGCCGGGCAGGCGGGCTTCGATTTCCACGCCGGTGTGGGTGACGTCGTCGGGATCGGTGAGCACCAGGCGGGCTGTGCCGCCGCCAAACAGCCGGGTGAAAATCGCGCCAAATTCGCGGTTGACGATTTCATAGGTTTTGTGGAAGGCCTCATGCATGAGCGCGTCGAGTTCCGCGATCACCTGGCGGATGTCTTCCTCGGCTTGTTGCAGGTCGGCAATTTGCTGGGTGAGGAAGTCGTATCGTTGGCGTTCTTCCTCATATTCTTGCTGGGCCTCGGGGTTGACAGGCCCCAGCCGCCGCAATTGGGCGCGGCGCTGTTTGATGCGTTCTTCCAACCCTTCGGGCAGGGAGGCCACTTTGGGCAGGTGGGCGACCATGCCTTCCAGGGGCAACGGCTGTGGGCCGGTAATTTGGGGTTCGTATTCCAGCGCCACGGGGCCCAGGTCTTCTTCAATGCGGCGGCGCAGGTTGTCGAGGGCTTCTTGCGCGCGGGTGAGGGCCAATTGGGCCTGGGTGTAATGCCGTTCGGCAATGTGAACGGCCTGGGTGGCGCGTTCGGCTTCCTCTTCCAGGGCTTGCAGGCGTTCTTGGTCGGCTTGCAGGGCTTCTTGGGCGGGGTTGATTTTGGCCTGCAGGGCTTCGACTTCCTGCGCGAGGCGTTGGGCTTGCTCGGTCAGGCGCTGATGTTCTTCGGCCAGCGCGGCGGCTTCTTTTTCGGCCTGGGCCAGCCGTTGGGTGTGGGCTTCCAGGCGGCGGCGGGCGTCTTCCAGGGCTTGCCGCCGCTCGGCCACCACGCGGCGGGCTTCCTGAAGGGCTTGTTCGGCCAGGGCTACTTGGGTTTGCCAATGGGCCTCTTGCGCGTGGGCTTCGGTGGCATCGAGGCTCTGCAGGGCCTGCTGCCGTGCTCGCAGTTCTTCTTGCGCGGCCTGGAATTCCCGCTGAAGGGCTTGGCTTTGCTCCTGGAACGCGGCCAACTCGTCTTCCAGATTGCGCAGGTCGGCTTCCAGGCGGGCGATTTCGGATTTGCGGGCCTGGAGCGCGTGTTGGGCCTGGTCGGCTTCTCGCTGGGCCCGGCGCTCGGCCTCTTGCGCGGCGCGTTCAGCCTGTTGGGCTTCGCGGAGTTTTTGTTCGGCTTTGGCCAGCGCGGTACGGGCCTGGGCCAAGGCGCGTTCGGCTTCTTGGACGCGTTTTTCTTGCGCTTGGCGTTGTTTTTCCAGCGTGGCCAGTTGTGCGGCCAATTCGCGGCGTTCCCGCCCACGGCGAAGGGTGGCTTTGCCTGCGGGTTTACCCGCGGCCACAATGCCCTGGGGCGAAAAAGCTTCGCCTTGCAGGGTGACCGCCCACGCGTGGGGAGGCAGGTCGGGCAGAATGCGCAAGGCAGCCGCGCGGTCGCGTACAATGACGACGTGGCCCAGCAGCAGGTCACGCGCGTTTTGAAGGTCGTCTGGGGCTTTGACCAGCGCCGCGGCGATGCCAATGACATCGGGGTCGGAAGGCGGCTGAAGGGGAGGCGCGGGCTGGAGGGAACGGAGGGGAAGCAAAGCCGTGCGCGCAGGCGCTTTGGCGCTGAGGTCCAGGGGCGCGGCCTGGAGGTCATCGTCCAGCAAGATGGCTTCGGCATAGCGGTCGAGGGCCGCGGCAATGGCGGTTTCCAGTTCCGCGGGCACTTCCAGGTGCTGCCCCAGGGCGCCTTTGAGGCGGTGATGGGCTTTTTGGGCTTGTTGGAGCAGCCAGCGGGTGCCTTCCGCATAGCCGGTGAGGTTTTGTTCGGCTTCTTCGAGCACACGCAGTTGGGCCTGGAGCGCGGCAATTTGGGCTTGCAGGCGCTCCATTTCCCGCCGCGCGTGGGCGGCTTCTTCTTCCGCGGTTTGGACGCGCTTGCGCGCGGCTTCGAGTTCGCTTTGGGCTTGCTGGCGCTGGGCTTCGGCTTTGCGGCGGGCTTTTTGGGCTTGGGCTAATTTGTTTTGGGCTTTTTCGCTGGCTTGCTCCAGAGGCTGGAGATCGCGGCGGGCTTGTTCCAGCGCGGCCTGGAGGCGCTCACGGCGTTTTTGGGCTTCGGCCAGGCGGGCTTCCAGCGCGGCCTGGCGGCGGGTGAGCGCGTCGAGGGCTTTTTGGGCTTTGTCCAGAGCCTGGCGCGCGGCGCGACGGCGAGCGAGCAGATCTTCCAAGGCCTGGCGTGCCGCTTCCCGCTGGCGGCGAGCTTCGGCCAGGGCTTGCTCGCGCTGTTGGCGTTCCTTTTCCGCGGCTTCCAGCCGGGCTTGCAGGTCGCGAATTTGGGCTTCAAGTTGGGCTTTTTCAGAGCGCCATTCTTCACTGCGGGCCTGCAGCGCGCGTTGGCGTTCGGTGAGCACCGCGGTTTGGCGGGTGAGGGCTTCCAGTTGGCGGTGTTTTTCAGCCAAGGCGCGATGCCATTGGGCAAGTTGTTCCCGCTGTGTAGCGATCTTCTGCCGCAGGGCCGCTATTTGTTCGGTCAGACGCTGTCGTTGGGCCGTGGCTTCTTGCAGGCGGGCTTCGAGACGCGCGGCCTCTTTGCGGGCTGAGGCCAACCGCTGTTGCGCTTTGTGCCAGTGATAGCCGTACCAGTCGCGCAAGAGCAGGTCCAGGTCGGCGCGCAGTTGGGCGGCTTCGCGCGCGCGGCGGGCTTGGCGCTCCAGACGGCGGAGGCGGGGTTCCAATTCGGTCAGGATGTCCTGCACCCGCTCCAGATTGCGGCGGGTGGTTTCCAGGCGGCGGAGAGCTTCTTCCCGCCGCTGGCGGTAGATGCCAATGCCGGCCGCGCCTTCCAGCATTTGGCGCCGTTCATCCGGACGCAGGGCGAGCGCGGCATCCACCAGGCCCTGGCCGATGAAAGTGTAGGTGTGTTCGGTCAGGCCGGCATGGCCTAAAAGTTCGCGAATGTCGCGCAGGCGCACCCGCTGGCCGTTGAGCAGGTATTCGTTTTGCCCGTCGCGGCTGGCGCGGCGGGTGAGCGCGACTTCGGTAAAATCAATGGGCAGCCAGTGGTCGCTGTTGTCGAAGACCACCGTGGCTGTGGCCAACCCCGCTCGCGGGCGCTGGCGGGAGCCCGCGAAGATCATGTCTTCGGTTTTTTGCGCCCGCAACAGGGTGTAGGATTGTTCGCCAAGCACCCAGCGGAGCGCGTCGGCAATGTTGGATTTCCCCGAGCCGTTGGGACCGACTATCGCGGTGATGTGGGGCCCAAATTCAAACCGGGTGCGGTTGGCAAAGGTTTTGTAACCTTGCAGTTCGAGGGATTTGAGACGAGAAGGCATAGGCTTGTCACAACGTGAAAATGGCGCCCGCGGCAGAAGAACCGCCAAGGCGGAATAAGATGTGGCCGGAGGTCGCTCCGCCCTTGTGGCCGCCCGGCCAAATTGCCGCACGGCGTGGCATAATTTTACCGCGAGAGCGCGTCTTCTAAAATGTTCCGCACGCGGCCGTAGTCTTGTAGCAGGACGTAAGCCCCCTGAGGTGTGCGCCAAGGTATCAGCGTGGGTGGGGTGAGGACATACGTTTTGATGCCATCGGTGTGGAAGTTGGTGGCTTTGGTGACCATGACGCTGAAATCGCCTGGGCTGATGTTGGTTTCCACCATTTGGCGGTACGCGTTGTAGAGTTCGGGCGCGCGGGTGAAGGCGTCGAAGGAGATGAGCCGATGGATGATGGCAAGCAGAAGGTCTTGTTGGCGGCGAGCGCGGTCAAAGTCGCTGGTGGTTTTGCGCGAGCGCGCATACCACAGGGCCAAACTGCCGTCCATGTGGACGGTGCCTGGCCCAATGCAGTAGTAGCCGTAGTGGGTGCGGTTATCGCATAACTGCCGCGGGACGTACACATCCACCCCGCCCAGGCTGTCAATGAGTTTCTGAAAGCCAATGAAGTTGATCAAAATATAGTAATCAGGCCGGATGCCGAAGTTGTATTCCATGGTCGAGGCCAGCAGGGGGAAGCCGCCAAATTCCATGGCCGTGTTGATGCGCTGGTAATACATGCCAGGCAGATAGACATAGGTATCGCGAGGGAAGGAGACCAAGCTGGTGGCGCCGGTTTTAGGGTTGTAAGAAAGGAGCATGATGGCGTCGGTGCGGAAGTCGTAATGCCCGCGGCGCTGATCCGAACCCAAGAGCATGATGTTGATGCGCCCTTTGGCCTGGGTGATGGGCGGCACAGGGCCAGAAAGGGTGCCTGGTTTAGGGGTGGCTGTAGGTGGTGGGGTGGGGCTGGGGGTTTGCG